>DYES01000008.1 GCA_020725585.1 Desulfovirgula sp. | reverse complement strand
TCGACTCCACCGTGCACCTGTTCGAGAAATGGGGTCTGCCCATCTGGAAAGACGAAAACGGCAAGTACGTCCACGAAGGCCGCTGGCAGATCATGATCAACGGCGAGTCTTACAAGATCGTCGTTGCCGAGGCCGCAAAGAACGCTCTTAATTCCCTTGGCCCAGACTGCATTTACGAGCGCATCTTCATCGTGGAGCCGCTTTTAGACGGCGACCGTTGCGTGGGCGCAGTGGGCTTTTCCACCAGGGAAAACAAATTCTACGTCTTCAAGGCCAAGGCCGTGCTGGTCGGCATGGGCGGCGCCGTGCACGTCTTCCGGCCCCGTTCCACCGGCGAGGGTCTGGGCCGCTCCTGGTACCCGCCGTTTAACACCGGCTCGAGCGCCTACTTCACCATCCGGGCCGGCGCGGAGATGACCTGCCAGGAAGTGCGCTTCATCCCCGTGCGGTTTAAAGACGCTTACGGCCCCGTCGGCGCCTGGTTCCTGCTCTTCAAATCCATCGCCACCAACGCCTTTGGCGAAGACTACATGAAGACCCATCCGGATGAACTGGAAAAATGGGCTCCGTACGGCCTGACCAAGCCCATTCCGGCGAACCTGCGCAACCACCTGGGCTTAATTGACGAAAGAGCGGGCAAAGGCCCCATCTACATGCGGACCGAGGACGCCATCGCCAGGCTGGTCGAAGAATATCCCGACGAAAAAGTGCGGAAAAAGAAGCTCAAGGAACTGGAAAGCGAAGCCTGGGAAGACTTTCTCGACATGACCATTTCGCAGGCCCTGCTGTGGGCGGCCCACAACATCTTCCCGGAGGAAAAGCCTTCCGAAATCGCGGCTTGCGAGCCTTACTTCATCGGGTCGCACTCCGGCGCTTCCGGCGCCTGGGTCAGCGGGCCGGCAGACCTTGCGCCGCCTGAATACTTCTGGGGCTACGGGCATATGTCCACTGTGAAAGGCCTGTTCTGCGCCGGCGACGCTTCGGGCGCTTCCAGCCACAAGTTCTCCTCCGGCTCCTTCACCGAGGGAAGAATCGCCGCCAAGGAAGCCGTCCGCTACATCGTGGAAAACAACGTGGAGCCCAAGGTGGACATGGCCGAGGTGGAGGCCCTCAAGGCGGCCATCTTAAAGCCGCTGGACGTTTACGAGCAGAACAAGGGCATGACCACCACCCCGGACGTCAACCCGAACTACATCCGGCCCAAGCAGTTCATGTTCCGTCTGCAGAAGCTCATGGACGAGTACGCCGGCGGCGTTTCCAAGTCCTTCACCACCAACAAATTCCTGCTGGAGAGGGGCTTAGAGCTGCTGACCATGCTCAAAGAGGACTCTGAAAAGCTCGCCGCGGAGGACCTCCACGAGCTCATGCGGTGCTGGGAGAACGTCCACAGGATGTGGCAGGCCGAGGCCCACATCCGGGCTGTACTGTTCCGCGAGGAAACCAGATGGCCCGGCTACTACATCAGGGCGGACTTCCCGAACATGGACGAGCAGAACTGGAAATGCTTCGTCAACTGCAAGTGGGACCGCAACACCGGGCAGTGGGAGTTCTTCAAGCGGCCGGTTATTTCTATAATTGACTAGAATTATTGACTAGAATTGACCGGTTGTCGGTTAGCTGACTGACAAGTTATTTCCGCGGAATTAAAATTTCCACGGAAAAGAGCCGTGGCTGTTCGCGGCCACGGCTTACCCTTGTTTTATATAAAAAATAAGTGCGATGGTGATGAAAAAATGGGTAATCGCAGCATCCTGGTAGTGGGCGGCGGAATGAGCGGCTTGACTGCCGCCATAGAGGCTTCGGAAGCGGGTTGCGAGGTTTTCCTCGTCGAGAAAAATCCCTATTTAGGCGGCAGGGTAACCCAGCTGAACCAGTACTTCCCTAAGCTGTGCCCGCCCAATTGCGGCCTGGAGATCAATTTTAAAAGGATCAGGCAAAACCCCAAGATACGCTTTTTTACCCTGGCGGAAGTAGAAGAAGTTGCCGGGCAGGAAGGAGACTTTGAGGTAAAGGTTAAAATTAAGCCGCGCTACGTCAACGAAAACTGCACCGCCTGCGACAAATGCACAAAGGTATGCCCCGTGGACAGACCCAACGAATTCAACTACGGGCTGGACCAGACGAAGGCCATTTATTTGCCCCAGTTATTTGCTTTTCCCGTGAAATACGCCATCGACGACCGGGTCTGCCTGAAAAACGAATGCAGAAAGTGTGTGGAGGCCTGCCCGTACAACGCCATTGATCTGGACATGCAGCCCAAAACCATAACTTTAAAAGTAGGGGCGATTATCTGGGCCACCGGCTGGAATCCTTACGACGCCTCGAAAATTGCCTATTACGGCTTCGGCCGGTACAAAAATGTCATCACCAACGTGATGATGGAAAGGCTGGCCGCCCCCAACGGCCCCACGCAGGGGAAAATCTTGCGCCCCTCCGACGGCAGGCCGGTGGAAAAAGTGGCTTTCGTCCAGTGCGCCGGCTCCCGGGACGAAAATCACCTGCCGTATTGTTCCGGCGTGTGTTGCCTGGCCTCGTTAAAGCAGGCTACTTACGTAAAGGAGCAGAACCCGAACGCGCAGGTCTACATTTTCTTCATTGACATCCGCGCGCTCGGCAAATTCGAGGACTTTTACGCAAAGGTGAAGGAGATCGAAAACGTCGTTCTGGTCAAGGGCAAGGCCGGCGACATTACGGAAGATCCCGAGACGAAGGATTTGATCGTTGTCGCTGAGGACCAGGTCACTCAAAAAATCATGAAGGAACGGTTTGATCTGGTCGTCCTGGCGACCGGCATGGCGCCGGCGACACTAGACGCCAAAGCGCCCGTTGATCTTCTTTATGATGAGAACGGCTTTGTGGTCGGCGAGCAAAAGGTGCCGGGCATTTACGGCGCCGGGTGCGTAAGCAAACCCATGGACGTTGCGGCGTGCGTCCAGGACGCCACGGCGGCGGCGCTGAAAGCCGTTCAATCTACGGTGGGGAGGTAATCACGATGGAGAAAAAGATGGGCATATACGTTTGCACCGGTTGTGACATAGGAGAATCTCTGGATATAGACGCGCTCCTCAAAGTTGCGTCTGGCGAGTACAAGGTCCCCGTCTGCAAGTCCCATCCCTTCCTCTGCGGCGCCGAAGGCGTTGAGCTGATTAAAAACGATATCGCCGGGGAAGGCGTGAACGCCATCGTCATTGCCGCCTGCTCACAGCGCGTTAACTACGATGTTTTTAATTTTGAGAACGTGATCGTGGAAAGGGTCAACTTAAGGGAGCAGGTCGTCTGGTGCCACCCGGCCAACGACGAGGATACGCAAATGCTGGCCGAGGACAGCCTGCGCATGGGGATCGTCAAGGCCCAGCAGGTCAGCCTGCCGGAACCTTTCCAGGCCGAAAACCTTTCCAAGACGGTGCTGGTGGTCGGCGGGGGTCTGGCCGGGATTACGGCCGCTTTGGAAGCCGCCCGGGCGGGGTATAAAACCGTGCTGGTGGAAAAAGAGGCTTCTTTGGGCGGCTGGGCCGCCGGGCTGAAGAAAGTGGTTGGCCTGCGCCCCCCCTATACTGAACTGGAAGATCTCGACCTTGCCGAAAAGATCAAAGAAGTTGAGGGCAACCCCCAAATTACCGTCTACAAGAGCGCCCAGATCGAAAAAATCGCCGGCGCACCCGGCATGTTTGACGTGCAGATCAGGCAAAACGGGAGCACAGCCAGCGAGCGCGTGGGCGCCATTGTGCTGGCCACTGGCGCCGTCGCCTACGACGCGGGCAGGCTGGACAGCCTGGGCTTCGGCAAATACACGAACGTGGTCACGGGCGAAATGCTCGAGAAAATGGCGGCAAACGGCGGAATCAAGCGCCCCTCCGACGGGAAACCGGTGGAAAGCGTGGCCTTTATCCTGTGCGCCGGCTCCCGGGACAAATCCCACCTGCCTTACTGTTCGGCGATTTGCTGCACAGAATCCCTCAAGCAGGCGCTTTACGTAAAGGAACAGAATCCAAAAGCCCAGGTCTACATTTTCTACAAGGACTTGCGGGCGCCGGGGACCTACGAGCTCCTCTACCAGCGGGTGCAGAAAGAAGGGGCCATTTTCTTCCGGGGAGAGGTTTACGGCATCGGCGAGGTGGCGGATAACCAGCTGGTGATCGCGGCGGAAGACGTCCTGGCGGGCGAAGGCATCAAAACGGAACCCATCGACCTGGTCGTTCTGGCCACCGGAATGGTGCCCACCACCGCCATCGGGGAGAAGCTGGTAATTAAGGCCGAAGATGAAAAAGGCGCCCAGGAAGAAGCCCCGGCCGACGAAATCATCCGCTCCAATATTTTGAACCTGGAGTACCGGCAGGGCCCCGAGGTGCCCACCTTAAAGTACGGTTTTGCCGACTCGCACTTTATCTGCTTCCCCTACGAGACGCGGCGGACGGGCATTTACGCCGCCGGCAGCGTACGCTCGCCGATGGACATTCCCACCACGATCAAAGACGCCGCCGGGGCGGTCTTAAAGGCCATCCAGTGCATTGAGCTGACCGCCCAGGGCTCGGCGGTGCACCCGCGCGTTTGGGACCTGTCCTTCCCGGAATTCTTTATGCAAAGGTGCACGCAGTGCAAGCGCTGCACCGTGGAATGCCCGTTTGGGGCCATTAACGAAGATGAAAAGTTCAACCCGCTGCCCAATCCCACGCGCTGCCGGAGGTGCGGCGTCTGCATGGGCGCCTGTCCGGAGCGGATCATTTCCTTTAAGAATTATTCCGTGCCCATCATCGGGAGCATGCTCAAGGCCATCGAAGTGCCCGAAGAAGATGAGGAGAAGCCGCGCATCCTCATTTTTGCCTGCGAAAACGACGCCTACCCGGCCCTGGATATGGCGGGGATCAACCGCCTGCCGATCAGCCCCTGGGTACGGATCATCCCTGTGCGGTGCCTTGGCTCCATGAACCTGGTCTGGATTGCCGACGCTCTTTCCAAGGGCATTGACGGCATTCTGCTGCTGGGGTGCAAGCACGGCGACGATTACCAGTGCCACTTCATCAAGGGAAGCGAACTGGCCAACTACCGGCTGTCCAAGATCTCCGAGACCTTGAACCGGCTGGCCCTGGAATCTGACCGGGTGCGCATGGTGCAGGTGGACATCATGGACTACGACGTCATCCCGGGCATCATCGAAGACTTCGTAAAAAGGCTGGAGGAAGTCGGTCCCAACCCGTATAAAGGATTTTAGGAGGCGCAAAGGGAGCAGCAAAAGCAACAAAGGCAATAAAGACACAAAGGCACAAGGCACAAAGGAATTCTACCCGGGAATGCGTTCCCGACGCTAAACACTTTGTGCCTTAGTGCCGGCCTCCAAAAAAATTGCCAAAGGGGTATCTGTGGTATGGAAATGGAAGCAAAAGAACTGTCCATGGAAATGAAAGAGTACATCGTTATGGCTGGGGCCGAAACCCTCGATTGGTGCATGCAGTGCGGGCTTTGCTCCGCACTTTGTCCGTGGCGCCTGGTCCCCGGCCATTTAAGCGAAGCCTTTTACATCCGCCGCATGCAGCGCTTGGGGCAGCTGGGGCTGGAGGGCTTCGATACAGAGGAAATCCTTTTCGCCTGCACCACCTGCGGCATGTGCCAGGTAAACTGCCCCCGGCAGGTGAAAATTATTGACAACGTCCGTTCCATGCGGAGCACCACGGTAGAGGCCGGCTTTGTGCCCACCAACCTGCGCTCCATCGTAGGCAGCCTGCACGCCAACGGCAATCCCTGGTCGGAGGCGCGCGAAAAACGCCTGGACTGGCAGAAAGGGATCGAGGTTCCCGTCTTTTCTCCGGGTACCGAATATTTCCTCTTTGTCTGCTGCACTTCCTGTTACGACCCCCGCAGCCAGAAGATAGCCAGGAGCATCGTCGAGGTTTTAAAGAAGGCGGGGGTAAGCTTCGGCGTGATCGGAACGGAGGAAAGCTGCTGCGGGGAAACGGTACGCAAGATCGGCGACGAGGAATTGTTTAAAAAGCTGGCCGAGGCAAACATTAACCTGTTTAAGGAAAAAGGCGTCAAAAAGATCATTACCACCTCCCCCCACTGCCTGTACACGTTTAAGAATGAATACCCCGGGCTGGGCGGCGAATTTGAGGTGGTCCACTACACGGAATTGCTGGCCGGGCTGCTCGCAGAAGGCAGGCTGGCCCCGTCCGGGTCGCTGAAGAATAAGAAGGTGGCCTATCACGATCCCTGTTACCTGGGGCGCCACAGCGGTATCTACGAGGCTCCCCGCCAGCTGCTCGGCGCCCTTCCGGACGCAGAGCTGGTGGAGCTCAGCCGCTCCCGGGAAAGGAGCCTTTGCTGCGCCGGCGGCGGCGGACGGCTGTGGGCGGAGGTGCCCAGGGGAGAGAGATTTGGGGAATTAAGGGTTTTGGACGCCGAAGAGAAGCAGGCGGACATTCTGGCCGTGGCCTGCCCTTACTGTATGATCATGTTGGAAGCGGACTGCCTGGCCCTGGATAAGCAGGAGAAGATCCAGATCATGGAAATATCTGAGCTCCTCAACGCCTGCACGTAAATTCTCGAGGGAGGGGAAGATTAATTGGTCACAGTTAATCCCCACTTTGCCAAAAAGCTTCAAAAGTTCGGAGCAAAAACCTCCTCCGAATGTTTTAACTGCGGAACCTGTTCGGCCGTCTGCCCGCTGGTCGAGGAGCAGGCGCTTTTTCCGCGGAAAATGATCCGGTATGTGCAGCTGGGCCTGGAAGACAAAATAAAGCATTCCATCGAGCCCTGGCTCTGCTACTACTGCGGGGAATGCCAGCAATACTGCCCGCGGCAGGCCAACCCGGGCGAACTGATGATGTCTTTGCGCCGGTACCTCACTTCCGTGTACGACTGGACCGGCTTATCCCGGAAACTGTACACCTCCAAGGCCTGGGAAATAATTTCCATCCTGGTGCTGTTTTTCGCCACCCTGGGAGTAATTTACCTTTTGCACGGGCCCATCGTGACGGAACATACGGAGCTGGAAACCTTCGCTCCCCGGCACATCGTCGACCCGGCGGGCTGGCTGTTTGGGGGCGTCCTGTCCATCATTTTGCTCATCAACATCTACCGCATGTACAGGCTGATTATGACCAGCGGAGAACAGGTTACCATCCCCCTGTCGCTGTACGTAAAAGAGTTCTTTACCCTGGTGTGGCACTTTTTTACCCAGCGAAGATTCGGGGACTGCAAAAACAGGAGCAGGTGGCTTAAGCACTGGCTCTTGATGTCCGGGTACGCGGTGGCCTTTATCCTGGTGAACGCCTTGTCCAAGTGGTTTTTAACCAACGAGTTCCTGTCCGTCTTTCACCCCGTCAGGCTGCTCGGGTACTACGCGACAATTGCCATGCTGTACGTCACCACCGAAGCAATCATCGGCAGGCTGAGGAAGGCCGAGCCCATTCACCAGTATTCCCACTCCACGGACTGGATGTTTTTAATTTTGCTCTGGCTGACGGTATTTACGGGTCTGCTCGTCCACGTCTTTAAATATCTGGATCTGCCGCTGCCGACGTATTACACCTTTGCGCTCCACCTTGCCTTTACCGTGCCCCTTTTAGCCCTGGAGGTGCCTTTTACAAAGTGGGCGCACCTGGCCTACCGGCCCTTCGCCCTTTATTTTAAGCGGCTAAAAGAGAGCGCCCTGGAAGCCCAGCGGGCCAAGACCCAGGCGACCCAGGTGAAAATGAGCGCTTAGCTTAAAGGCGCGGCAGCTGCCTGATGCTTAAACGGAGGCTCCCCTTCCTTGTGGGGGGTGGGGTCTCTCTTTTATTTTTTTATTGGCCAGATTATTGTTGGAGAGATTACATCCGGGTTGAAAAAAGGGCCGCCATGATTTAAAATTAAGCTAGTTTTTTAACGTGCGGCATTTATGTAAGGGGGGTTTTGTTTAATTTATGATTATTGGTTTAATTGTTATTTTGGTTCTCGTTCTTGCGCTGCCCTTTCTGGTCAAAAAAATCGAGCACAACCTGGAGTTTTTTCTTTTTGTGATGGGCCTGGCGGCCACCATTGTTTCCGGCGTGCTGGGCAAAGAACTGGTCGTGGAGGTTCTGGAGAATCGTTTTCTGTATATGATCACCGCCGCCGTCTTGATTGCCGGGCTGCTCTTTAAATTTTTAAAAGACAAAGTGAAAGACGGCGTCGATTTCATTCTTAAATACATCCCGCTTAAAATTTTTCTATTTCTGATCACCGTTGTCCTCGGCCTTGTGTCCAGTATCATTACCGCCATCATCGCCTCTTTAGTGCTGGTGGAGATTATCAGCGTCCTCCCGCTCTCCCGCAGAGAGAAGGTCAACCTGAACATCATCGCCTGTTTTTCCATCGGCCTGGGCGCCGCCCTGACCCCGATCGGGGAGCCCCTTTCCACAATTACCGTTTCCAAGTTAAATGCCGATTTCTGGTACCTATTGCAGGAAATTGGCATCTTTGTCATTCCCGGCGTGCTGGCCATGGGCCTGCTGGGGGCTTATTACGTAGGAGGCCGTCGTTTAACTGAAAAAGAGGCCGCAGTCGATTCCGCCGAGCAGGCAGACAGCCTGCCGCCAACAGACGGGATCGCCCGGGAAGGGGAGGAGAAAAGTTCCCCCGTCCAGGCCCTGGCCGCCGCCGAAGCAAAAGCGGCAGCCGCGGAAACGGCGGCGGCTGAAATGCTGGCTGCGGAGGAAGAGGTAATCGAAGAGGAGTCCTACCAGGGGGTTTTTCTGCGGGCGTTTAAAATTTTCGTTTTCGTGATGGCTTTAGAGCTGCTGGGCGCCGGTTTTAAACCGATCATCGACACCTACGTAATTTACTTCGACAGCAGATTGCTTTACTGGGTGAACATGGTTTCCGCCGTATTGGACAACGCCACCCTGGCGGCGGCGGAAATCAGCGCCAAGATGACCTCGTCGCAAATCCAGGCCATCCTGATGGGGCTTATTATCAGCGGCGGCATGCTCATCCCCGGCAACATCCCCAACATTGTTTCCGCCGGGAAGCTCAAAATCGGCAGCCGCGAGTGGGCGCGGTTGGGGGTGCCCCTGGGGCTGGTGTTGATGGTGATTTACTTTGTAGTTCTGTTTGTGGTTTTGTAGGGAAGGCCGACAGGGTTAGGTTCTCCCTGTTTACTTTGCGAGCCGTCTCTTTTATAATAAAACTGCAACCTTTACTTTAGATCAGCGAACCTGCTGTTCATCCAAAAGGAGCATCTCCAGGCGCGTTGGACAAACAGCAGGTAAGGGTTAACCAAATTTACCCGGGTGGTGAAATAAGGATGATTAATTTTAAGCGTACTTTGCTTTTCATTGCTCTGGCGGCCTTTGTGGCGGGGGTGATGTTTGCCGGCGGGTGCCTGCTGGTGAAAGACTTCAGCCCCACGGCGGGCGGCGCGCCGGGGGCGCTGGATAAGCCGGTCGCCAGCGCGGCCGACAACATCCCGGGGGTAGGCCCCGGTACGGTGGCCGAGATAGTGGACCGGGCGGGGCCGGCCGTGGTAAAAATCGACACGGCCACCGTCCGGGGAGGAGCGGACCCCTTCTTTAACGATCCCTTCTTCCGGCAGTTTTTCGGCCGCCCCTTTGGATTCGGCCTCCCTCCGCGCGAAGAGCATGGTGTGGGCTCCGGCTTTATCATTTCCGAAGACGGATATATACTAACCAATGAACATGTAATTAACGGGGCGACGAAAATAACGGTGACCGTCCAGGGCTTTGCCGACCCCCTGCCCGCGCAGGTGGTGGGCGCGGATTACGACCTGGACCTGGCGGTGCTGAAAGTAGACGCCGGGCGCTCCCTGCCCACTTTAAAGCTGGGCGACTCCGACAAGATTAAAGTGGGCAACTGGGTAATCGCCATCGGCAACCCCTTCGGCCTGGACCACACCGTCACGGTGGGGGTGATCAGCGCCAAAGGCCGTCCGGTGCAGGTGGAGAACCGGAGCTACAAAAACCTCCTCCAAACGGACGCCTCCATTAACCCGGGCAACAGCGGCGGCCCGCTTTTAAACCTGGCCGGCGAGGTGGTGGGGATCAACACCGCCGTGGCCCAGGCGCAGGGGATCGGCTTCGCCATTCCGGCCAACACGGTCAAAGAAGTGCTTGACGAGCTGATTAACAAGGGCAAGGTGGTCCGGCCGTGGCTGGGCGTGCAATTGCATCCTTTAAACAAAGAACTGGCCGAATATCTGGGCCTAAAGAGCACGGAAGGAGCCCTGGTGGTGGGCGTGGTTGACGGCAGCCCCGCCGCGCGGGCGGGCCTTATGCAGGGAGACGTGATTGTGCAGTGGGACGGCAAGAAAGTGGCCACGGTGGATGATTTGATTGAATTGATCCGGCAGACCAAAATCGGGCAAAAAGTGGTGGCTGTTGTTTACCGCGGCGGAAAGCTGCATTCAGTTTCCATAGTGGTTACGGAGAAACCCAGCCAGCTGAGGTAATAAATTACAAATAAACAAGGCACAGGGGGAGTATTTGGCCCGCTGTGCCTTTTTGTATATTCCCGGCGGTTTTTGATCACGCATTCTCCATTAATTGCTTCAATTCGTATTTCAACAGCTTGCCGGAGGAGGTCTTCGGCATCTCCTCCACAAAGTGGATGTAGCGCGGTATTTTGTAGCGCGCCAGCTTATCCCGGCAGTAATCCTGCAGCTCCTGGGGGTCCATCTTTTCCCCTTCCCGCAAAAGAACAATCGCCATCACTTCTTCTCCCCACACGGGGTCGGGCACGCCGACGACCGCCACGTCAAAAACCTTGGGGTGGTTGTAGAGGACGTCTTCCACCTCCCGCGGATGGACGTTTAAGCCGCCGCGGATAATCAAGTCCTTCTTGCGGTCAATGATAAAAACGTACCCGTCGCCGTCCATGTAGGCCAGGTCGTCCGTATGGAACCAGCCGTTGCGCATCACCCAGCTGGTTTCTTCTTCGCGGTTGTAGTACCCCTTCATCACGTTGGGCCCCCGCACCACGATTTCCCCCACCTGCCCTACGGGCACCTCCTTGTCTTCATAATCCACTATCTTTACTTCTACCCCGGGTATGGGAGGCCCTACCGAACCCACTTTTTTCAGGCCGTCGACGGGGTTGGAGCAGACTACCGGCGAAGTCTCCGTCAGCCCGTAGCCCTCGGTGATCTGGAAGCCGAACTTTTCCTCGAATTCGTAAAAGACTTCCGGCGGCAGAGGGGCTGCCCCGGAGTAGGCGACGCGCCAGGATCTGGTGTCGAAATTCTCCCGGTCCGGGTAGTTGACGAGCAGGGCGTACATGGTCGGCGGGCCGTAGAAAAAGGTAATTTTTTCGTCCTGGATGGCGCGCAGAACGGCTTCCGGACCTTTCCAGCCGTCGTGGACCACCAGGGTGGCGCCCACCATCAGCGAAGCGTTCATCACGCAGGTCTGGGCTGCGGAATGGTAGACCGGAGCGACCAAAAGAGAACGGTCTTGGTTGCTCAGGCGGCAAATTTCAGCAAAAGTTATGGCGTTGCTGTATAAATTATTGTTCGTCAGCATGGCTCCCTTCGGCGTTCCGGAAGGGCTTCCGTGCGTATAGAGAAGCTCCACCACATCGTCTCTTCCGTAAGGCTCCGTGAAAGCAAAGTCGGGATCGCCGCCGGCAAGAATTTGTTCAAAGGAATAAAAGCCCGAATTTGCGCCCGGCGAGCGGATCACGATGATCTCTTTGGGGAGGCCCGTTTTTTCTCTCAACTGCGTGAAAATGGGGGCAACCGACAAATCAGTAATCACGGCTGCCGGAGAAGCGTCTTTCACGATGGCGCCGAACTCATTGAAGGTATACTGGGGATTGACGGGAACCAAAATGCCCTTGATCTGCATAATGGCGAAATAAGAAATAATAAATTCCGGACAGTTGCCCAGGGCAATCAAAACGCGTTCCCCCTGGGCGAGGCCAAATTTTCTCAAGCCGTTGGCGAACTGGTTTATTTGTTTTAGTAACTGGCTGTATTTGAGCCGCTGGCCGTGGTAGGCAACAGCCTCCTGGTCGGGGTAAAGACGGCCAATTTCTGCAAGTCTAAGGGGCAAATTCATTTTTTTAAACCTCCTTGAGCTGCCGGGGGCTTTTGTTTAATTAAGAGATTCTCTATGTTTTGAGAAATTCCTTCTTTAAGGCTTATTTTACAAATAATTATGTTTTTTATCCGTATTTAATTTACTTATTTACTTATCTACTTTATCCTTGTTATCCGCATTTAAATAGCGTTTGAACAGCTCCTCTTTGCTCATGATTAACAGCCTGGGCTTCAGCTTTTTGGCGTGTCTTTGCACGCGCGATTTGCCTGCCGGGTGAAAGATCATCAGGAGCAGGCATTCGTACCACATGGCTGCCCGGGACAAAAGCGGGGAAACTTCGTAGGCAGAAAAACCAACCAGCTGGCTGCCGCGGTGCAGGATGCTCAGGCCCGCAACGGCCTTGATGTTTTGGTAGCGGGGGTTTTCGGCGAGCCACCTGGCCAGGACAATGAGCGCCTGGCGGGCCGTTTTCTTGGCCGCGGCGGCCAGGCGGACCGGGTCCGCGCTGTCGCAGATGTTTTGCAGCATCTCGTTATGCATATGCAGCTCGCCGATTAAATCCCCGCGGCGCAAGATCGCCCCGTCCGGCAGCTCCCTGGTTTTACCCCGGTATTTCCTTAAGGCGATGCGAAACATAATGGGTTTTCCTTCGTCCAAAACGTCTTCGATGCGAAAAAGGCGCAGGACAAGTTTTTCCCACCTTGACCAGAGGCGCTGCAAAAGACTTTTCTTCGGTCCGGGGGCGCAAAGGAGTTCCCTTAAGGGCGCTATTTCCAGCTGGCGCTTTTTTAATTCGGTGAGAATGGTGGGCAGGGCGCAGAGCATCTTCCCCGGCGCCCCCGGGGCGGCGCCGGGAACGTCGTCGCTGTCGTGAAAAACGAGGATTGCGCCGTCTGTCACGCGGGAGAGCACCTTTTGGGCAATAGACTCCGGGGTGGCGCGCCGTCCCCAGTCCCAGCTCATAAAAGACCACAGGACTACCTGCTGCCCGTGTAGGCGGCTCAGAAAGAGGGAATAAAGGTTAAAAAGCCCCCAGGGAGGACGGTAGAGGCTGGGAGGCTCGCCGGTGATCTGGGTAATCACGGAGGCGGCCCTTTGCACTTCCCGCCTGATTCCGCGCGGCCCCAGCAGCCAGGAAATGTGATGGCTGTAGCCGTGGCTGGCCACTTCGTGCCCCTCCCGGTGGATGCGGGCGACCAGCTCGGGATGCGCCTGCGCTTTTCTGCCGAGAATAAAAAAGCAGGCCTTTACTTTAAACTCCCGGAGGATATTTAATACCTGCGGGGTATACCTGGGATCGGGGCCGTCGTCGAAGGTAATCGCCACCCGGCCGGCGCCGCCGGGAGCCCGGCTCTTCACGCCGAAATGGAAAAACCTGGCCAGGGCGGTGGGGATCAGCGCGTAGATGCTCAACAAGAAGGCAAGCGTTTTAAACATTGTTTCGGCCATCGGTTTTGCTCCCTTTGTTTTTCTTTATCTTTATTCTTTTGCCAGGAACTTTTCCGTCGGGTAGAAAAAATAGAAGAAAGAGGCGATGAGCAGCACGCCGGTGGTTGTGAAAAGGGTCGCCGGCATGCCGATTAACCTGGCCACCAGGCTCCCCAGGGCCGGTCCGATGGTGATGCCCAGGCCCTCGATGGTGGCGAACACCCCCCAGCCCATGGCCTGGCTGTCCGGCGGAATGATTTTGGCCAGCAGCGAATTCCAGGCCGGGAGGATCATGGCGTAGGAAAAGCCCAGGAAAACAGCCAGAAAAAATGCCTCCGCGGCTCCCCGGCTGTAGGCCAGATACCCCAAAAGCAGGCTGCTTAAACCAAAGCCGGCGCCAAGAAGAAACTTGTGCGCCACCCGGTCGGCCAGGTACCCCATGGGCAAAAGAGAAACCACGGCGGCAATTCCCCCGGCCGTCAAAAGCAGGCCGTACTGATTGTGGTCAAGGTGCAGGTGGTGCTGGATAAATAAAGGCAGGACGGGGATCAAAAGGCCCGCGGCCAGAGTTTGTAGAAACATGCCGGGAAGCAGGATGCTGATGGTTATTTTATTGGCCGCCATGTATTTTAATGCTTTTAAAATGCCCGGGTTGAGCCTGGCCGTCCCGGCCAAGAGGCCTTTTTGGTCCGTCGAAAACCAGGCGATGACCAGGGAGATGGTCCAGATGATCATGACCAGCCAGAAAACTAAAGAGTAGCTTTTTGCCATTATAAAATTGACGCTCACCATGCCGCTTCCTGCTCCGGCGAGCCAGGTGGCGAAAACCATGCTGATCCGGGTAGCCCGGTGGGGTGATCCCACCGGCGCCACCTTGCTGATGACACCCAGCCACAGGGGAGAAAAGCCCAGGCCAAATAAACCGGCGGCAGCAATCATTACCGGCGGGGCGGGCCAGTTTTTCAGCAGCAGGAGGGAAAGAAAAGACAAAACCAGGCCGCCGACCAGGATTGGCTTACCCAGCCGATCAAGTTCCCAGCCGGCGATGGTTTTGAAGAGAGTTTCCGTCAGGTAATGGGCCGATACCGCGAAACCCACGACGGTAACTGAGAAACCCAGGTAATTGACTACCCAAAATGGTAAAAAGGTAAAGAAAAAGGCTCCTCTAGCAAATTCTGTTAAAAAGAGGAGTAACAATAAAGCGCCTTCCCTGCGCCCGATCACCACAAATGGCAACGAATCGACGGCCCCCAGCAATTTTTTGCTAATATTATACTGCTTTTTGGCCGGATTGGGAAGTGGGGCGCAAAGATCAGGCGCGGGCGCGCTTTTTGGCCCGTTCTTGAAAACGCCCGGTTAATCTTTGCGTTTTAAGGCCAGAAGATAGACTCCCTCGCCCAGGTTTAAGCTTTTTTCCATTTCTTTTAACCGCTTGATCTGTTCGTCTGTCAGCTTTACCGCTTCAAACTCCTGGTTGTTTATCTCCAGCACAAAAATTCCCCCTCTTCTTTTGTTTATACTGCTTTTTTGCTTTTCACTTTTTATTTTACCCCTGCGAAAAAAAAATTACACGGTTATTGTTGTTTATTGATTATCCGCGCGGCGATAAGATATAATTTCTAAGATGAGTATGGAAAGAGATGTGAAAGCGGAGGAATCATGTCCACAGTCAGGACAGGCCTGGTGGCTGCTTTGCTGTTTTTATTTTTGGCGCCGAGGGCGTCGGCAGGGGAGAACGCTGTGGCCTTGACGGGTGAGGCGGCAGTGTTGATGAACGCCTTAAACGGCCAGGTGCTTTTTCAAAAGAACATGCGCGCCGAGATGTACCCGGCCAGCACGACGAAGATCTTGACGGCCATCCTGGCCCTGGAGAGAGGGGATCTGAACGCCTGGGTAACCGTTCCCGAAGAGGCCTGCCGGGTGGAAGGTTCGGCCATCGGTTTACAGGCCGGGGAGCGGCTGACGCTGAACGATTTGCTTTACGCGTTAATGCTGGCTTCGGCCAACGACGCCGCCGTAGCCATTGCCGTTCACCTGGCCGGCTCGGTGGAAAATTTTGCCGCGATGATGAACGAAAAGGCAAAAGCACTCGGCGCGCAGAAAAGCAACTTCACCAACCCGCACGGCCTGCCGGACCCCGGCCATTATACCTGCGCTTTGGACCTGGCGCTGATCACCCGTTATGCAATGCAAAACCCCGCTTTTCGGGAGATTGTGAAAACCCGCCTCAAGGTGATCAACCGCCCGGAAGCGGACCGCTCCCAAGGGCCCCCGCAGGAACACCTGTGGAACCATAATCGGCTGCTGGAGCGCTACGAGGGAGCAATCGGGGTAAAAACAGGCTACACGGTGGAGGCCGGGCAGTGCCTGGTGGCTGCTGCCCAAAGAGACGGCCGGGAATTGCTGGCGGTGATTTTAAACGCCCAGGGGGCTGCCGTCTATGAAGACGCAAAACAAATTTTAAATTACGGGTTCAGTCATTTTTTGCCCTCTTGTGTGGTCAGGAAAGGGGAAAAAGTCGCCTCCGTCGAGGTGGCGAAAGCCGGGCCGGGAAAGGTCGACCTCCTGGCCGGCGGGGACTTCTGGTACGACTTTCCCCTGGAAGGATCCCCCAGTTTAACCCGGCGCCTGGAGCTTGCCCATAAAATCGAGGCCCCCCTTCTGGCCGGGCAGAAGGTAGGAAAATTGTACATTTTTGATCGGGGTCAGAAAGTGGGGGAGGTTGACCTGGTGACCGCCCGGGCCGTCGAGAGAGTTTCCGGTAAATCCTGGCTGTTCTGGATGGCAGGCGCTGCGCTGCTGGCCTTTTATCTGGGCACAAGGTCGGCCGGCCGCCGGCGGAAACGCAGGGTGGTCCATCGCCCGCGCAACTATAGATGGTAGAAATGGCAAACACCGATCTGATGTCGGTTTTTGTTGCTCTTTCCATCATTGCATCCGGCAGGGGATTAGTTTATAATGAACACAGGGAAAATCTCTTGCCGGCAGGCCTGCCGGTCTTCCCCAGACAATTTTTTGCGGGTGCAAAGACCATGAAAAAAGTAATCAGCGACGTGGAGGAAAAACTGCGCACAAAAGATTATAAACTGACTTCCCGCCGCGAAAACATTTTGCAGGTGCTGATTGAAAATAAGGATAAGCATCTGAGCGCAGAGGAAATATATTACCTGGTTAAAAAAAGAGCTCCGGACGTCGGCCTGGCCACCGTGTACCGCACCCTGGAGCTGTTTACGGATTTTGAGATCATCCACAGCATAGATTTCGGGGACGGGCGCAAGCGGTACGAGCTTGTCCAGGCGGAAGAGGAAGGGCACCGCCACCACCATTTAATTTGCCTGCGCTGCGGAGAAATCCAGGAAGTCACGGAAGATCTGCTGGAAGACCTGGAAAGAAAGGTAACCCAAACCTACGGCTTTTCGATCACCGACCACCAGCTGAAAATTTTTGGTTATTGCAGGAGCTGCCGGGAAAAAAATGAACTCAGGATGATTTAAAGAGATACTAAAAGCAAGGAAAGTTTTAAAACCCAAGGAAAATAAGTCAAGGAAAATAAGTAAATTAAACTATGACGGGAAGGGAGGGATTTGTATGCCGACCGGAGAAGATGAGCTGCCCGTCGTATACCACGAAAATGTCTTGTGTATTATGGTGCAGGCGCCCGACATCCTTTTTGTCTATTGGGATCTTTCTTTTGGGCATATTCAGGCGTTAGGCGGTAATCACGAACTCATTTTGCTTTTGTTTCAAGATAATAAACTGGTTCACCAAATAAAACTCCCTCCTTTTACGAACAACTGGTACTTCCGCGATGTTGAACCTGGGTCCTCCTATTACTGCGAATTAGGGTTTCAGGACGCCCAGGGCGTATTTATTCCGCTCCTGCGCTCCATCCGGGTAGACACCCCGCCCCTTACTATAGTTGAAGAAAAAGACTGGGAGGCCGACCGGGCAGCGGGGAAAGGGGACGCCGCGCCCATGTTCGGGGAAGGGAAAAGTTATCAGGCGGCGGATCTCTTGAGGGAAATGGCCTTTTACATGGGTTTTTCGCCGGAGAAGTGAATTTTTTTGTCCCGCCAGAAAGGAGAATTTTTATGGCGTCCGGTTGCCTGGCGATCGTGTTGCACGCCCACCTCCCCTACCTGCGCCGCCCGGAAGGAGAAGAGCACCTGGAGGAGCGCTGGCTCTTTGAATCCATCACCGAATGTTATCTTCCCCTTTTAAAAGTGCTCGAAAATTTGACCAAAGACGGGGTCGACTTCCGGTTAACCATCTCCATTTCTCCCCCGCTTTTGGCCATGCTTTCCGATCCCCTGTTGATGCGGCGCTACGCAGACTACCTGGATTCCCTGATTGAACTGGGGAAAAGCGAGGTGCGCCGCACCGCCGCACAGGCCGAATTACAGGCCCTGGCTGCTTTTTACCTGGAGAATTTGCTGCGGATTAAAAAAGCGTTCCAGGAAGATTACAGACAGAACATTTTAAGCGGTTTTTTGTTTTTGCGTGCCGGCGGCAAGGTTGAGTTGATCACCACGGCGGCCACGCACGGCTACCTGCCCTTGATGTGTACGGAGGAGGCGCGTCGGGCTCAAATAGGGGTGGCTGTCGAATCGTTTGCCCGGCACTTCGGTTTCTCCCCGCCGGGATTCTGGCTGCCGGAGTGCGGTTACGTTTCCGGGCTGGAAGAGCTGCTTAAAGAAAGAGGGCTTGCTTATTTTTTTGTGGATGCGCACTGCTTTTTGTACGCCAGGCCGCAGGCGCGCTGCGGAGTTTACGCGCCCGTCGCCTGCCCAAATAAGGTGGCCGCCTTCGCCAGGGACCCCCAGAGTTCCCGCCAGGTATGGGACAGGCATACCGGCTATCCGGGGGACGAGTATTACCGCGAGTTTTACCGGGACATCGGCTACGAGCTGGACCTGGATTACTTAAAGCCTTACCTGCCCGAAGGCCAGCTGCGGGTGGACACCGGCTTTAAATACTACCGGATCACCGGCCGGGGCCCCCTGGAAGAGAAAAAGCCCTACCTGCCGGAAGCGGCCCGCGCCCGGGCCGCCGAGCACGCTGCGGACTTCATTTTAAACAGGCAGCGGCAGGTTTTAGAGCTTAAAAAACACATGCGCTGCCCGCCCCTGGTGGTGGCTCCTTACGACGCGGAGCTTTTCGGCCACTGGTGGTACGAAGGACCCCAATGGCTGGATATGCTCTGCCGCAAGATCCATTACGATCAGAACGTGCTCCGCATGGTCACCCCCACGGAATATCTGGCCGCCTGTCCCCAGCTGCAAACCGTCACGCTTTCCGCGGGCAGCTGGGGCGAAGGGGGCTGCCACCAGGTCTGGCTCAATCCTTCCAACGACTGGCTTTACCGCCACCTGCACCGGGCGGAAAATAAAATGAGCGAACTGGCCGATCTGGCAGAGGACGCCGCCGGGCTGGAGAAGAGGGCTTTAAACCAGGCGGCCCGGGAGCTGTTGCTGGCCCAAAGCAGCGACTGGGCTTTTATCATGAAGACCGGGACTGCCGTCGAATATGCCAGGCGGCGGTTTATAAACCACGTGCAAATTTTTAATCTCCTGATCGACCAGGTGGAAAAAAAGGAAGTTCAGGAGGCATTCCTGGCCGAGCGGGAGAGGGTCATGGACATTTTTCCAGAAATAGATTACCATATTTACAGCCGCCACGCCCGGGCGGGATGCAAGCTGAAAAGCCCGCCCCGGAACCCCCAAAAGGCGAAGGCGCGCTACCGGGTGCTGCTCCTCTCCTGGGAGTATCCCCCGGTGACCGTGGGCGGGCTGGCTCGCCACGTTCACGACCTGGCCCACGCCCTGGTGGGGCACGGGGACGAAGTCCACGTGCTCACCTGCCCTGCCGCCGGGCAGGGGTTAGATTATCTTGACCGGGGGGTGCGCGTTCACCGGGTTAAACAGGAGGCGATTACCGCCCAGGATTTCTTTGCCTGGGTGGAGCAGTTAAATTCCGCCCTCATCGAGCTGGGGAGAGAAGCCGAGGCCAAATACGGGTCCTTTGACCTGATCCACGGGCATGACTGGCTGATCGAGCACGCCGCCCGGGTGCTGCGCCGGCGTCTGCAGGCCCCCCTGCTGGTGACCATCCACGCCACCGAACACGGGCGCAATCAGGGCATCTATACCGAACTGCAGCGCCGCATCCATCACCGGGAAGGGCAGCTGGCCAACGAGGCGGACCTGGTAATTACCTGCAGCAATTACATGGCCGAAGAGGTCCAGACTCTGTTCGGCGTTCCGCGGGACAGAATCCGGGTGATTCCCAACGGGGTCGATCCGGAAAACCTGGCCCAAAAAAGGGATGCCCGCAAGGAATGTTCTGCGCAAAGGAAAAAGTGGCCGCAGCCCCGGATCTTATTCTTTGGCCGGCTGGTGCCGGAAAAAGGGGTGCAGGTGCTGCTGGGGGCGCTGCCGTCCGTGGCCAGGCGCGTTCCCCAGGTGCGCTTGACGGTGGCGGGGCGGGGTCCTTACGAGAGTTGTCTGCGCGGCCTGGCCCACAGGCTGGGGGTCGGCGAGCGGGTTGATTTTGTCGGTTACGTAGACGATCAGAGCCGCAACCGGCTCCTGGAACAGGGTTGGGTAGCCGCTTTTCCCAGCCTTTACGAACCTTTCGGAATTGTCGCCTTAGAAGCCATGGCCGCCGGCGTGCCGGTGGTGGTTTCCGATACGGGGGGCTTAAGCGATATCGTTGCGCACGGCGTGGACGGCTACAAGGCGCCGCCGGGCAGGGAGGAGATGCTGGCTTATTACATAGCCGAATTGCTGGTTAATGACGTGCTGGCGGAAGAGTTCTGCCGCCAGGCCTGGCGCAAGATCCTCACCCTGTACGACTGGCGCTGCATTGCCGCCGCCACCCGGGAGGTTTACGCGGAGCTGGTGGGGTAAAGGCGAAAAAAATATTTTCAAGGGGTAAAACATGCCGCGGTCGATCGTTATTGGAAACGGCGCGATCCTGATTACTTTTGACGACAAGCTGGTGATGCGCGACTTTTACTACCCTTACGTCGGCCAGTGGAACCACATCATGGGCCACAAAAACAACCTGGGCTTCTGGACGGAGGGGAAATTCGCCTGGATTGACGACCCGGGCTGGGAGCGCTCCCTGGGCTACCTGCAAGATTCGCTGGTGGCCAGCTCCCGGGCCGTTCACCGGGAGCTTGCTTTGGCCATCGAAAGCACTGACGCCGTGCACTACCGGGAAAACGTCTACATCAAGCGCCTGCAGGTAAGAAACCTTAGCCCCCGGGAAAGGGAGGTGCGGCTCTTTTTTACCCAGGACTTTTCCATCGACGAAACCGAGGTGGGGGACACGGCGCTCTACGACCCGCAGCTGCACACCATCTACCACTATAAAAAGAACCGCTATTTTATGATCAACGGTTTTACCGGCGCCAGGCGTTTTGACCAGTATGCCACCGGCACCAAGCGTTTCGGCTGGGCGGAAGGGACCTGGCGGGACGCCGAAGACGGCGTCTTGAGCGGGAACCCCATCGCGCAAGGGTCTGTGGACAGCGCCATTTCTTTTCACTTTCGTCTGGGCCCCGGCGCCGAGCAGACTGTTTACTACTGGATCGTGGCCGGGCGGAACTTTCAGGAGGTGCGCTCACTCAATGATTTTGTCTGGATAAAAGGCCCCCAGCGCCTGCTGGAGAAGATCCAGGCTTACTGGCGCGGCTGGCTGGACCAGGGCCCGCACAGCTTTGCCGACCTGCCGGAGAAAGCAACGGAGATCTACAGGCGGAGCCTGCTGGTGATCAAGGCGCACTTTGACCGGCGCGGGGCGGTCATTGCCGCCGCGGACAGCGACATCATGCAGACCAACCGGGATCATTACTGCTACCTTTGGCCCAGGGACGGCTCCCTGGTTGTTTGCGCCCTGATCAGGGCGGGCTACAGGGATCTAGTCAAGAGCTTTTTTGCTTTCTGCGCCAACGCCCTCACCAAAGGGGGGTACCTGCTGCACAAATACAATCCCGACGGCACGCTGGGTTCCAGCTGGCATCCCTGGCTCGGCCCCCGGCAGCTGCCCATCCAGGAAGACGAGACCGCCCTCGTCCTGTACGCCTTCTGGCAGTATTACGAGCGCTTTAAAGACATAGAAATGGCCAGTGAGTATTTTCACACCCTGGTCAGGCCCGCGGCCGATTTTCTGGCTGGCTACTTCGATCCGGAACTGGAGCTGCCCCTGGAAAGCTACGATCTCTGGGAGGAAAGGCGCGGCATTTTCACTTTTACGGCGGCCGCCGTCTGCGCCGGTCTTTTGGCCGCCGCCAAAATAGCCGACTTGCTTGCGGAAAAAGAAAGCGCCTGGTTGTACCGCGAGCGGGCCGGGCGAATAAAAAAAGGAATTGAGAAGCATTTGTTCAACCCTGCCGCCGGGCGTTTTGTGCGCGGCCTGATCCGGGACGACAAGGGGGACTTCTGCCGGGACGAAACCCTGGAAAGCAGCGTAATGGGGCTCTTTCTTTTTGGGATTCTGCCGGTGGATGACGAGCGCCTGGTCAAAACAATGGAGGCGATAGAAGCGGGACTGTGGGTGAAGACGCATGTGGGCGGAATAGCTCGTTATACAAATGATTATTATTTTAAAAGCTCCGAGGACATCGTTAAAATACCAGGCAATCCCTGGTTCATCTGTACTCTTTGGCTGGCTCAATGGTACATTGCCCGGGCTGTGGACCCGGCCGGCCTGGCCCCGGCCAGGGCTCTTTTGCACTGGGCGGCGGTGTACACGCTGGAAACGGGAATCATGGCCGAGCAGCTCCACCCCCAGACAGGTGAACCTTTGTCGGTGGCGCCTTTGACCTGGTCGCACGCCACCTACGTGCTGGCCGTACTCGACTACCTGGAGAAGTATTCGCTTTTAACGGGCGAACCGTACCTGTTATAGGTTTTTTTCATTTTTTCTCTTGGTTGTTACGTTACTTCGGCAAAAAATTTGCTTGGATTGGCAAAACCTGGCGTTCGTCCAAACGGAGCATCACCAAGTGTGTTGGACGAACGCCAGTGAGGTTATAGCCATCGGGAGTTAGACCAGCCCCCCGTGCTTCTTAAGAATGTCCACGGCCTGCTCTGCTTTGTCTTCCCCGGTGACCACGGTAACCAGGAAAGAACACCCCCCGGCCAGGCCGTAGTTTGGACTTCCCAGGCCGCTCACCGAAGGATCGGCAGCCAGAAGAACCCGCTCGCTGTCGGTGAGCCCGGGCGTTCCCGAAGCGTAAAGGGCGGGGCCGGTGATGCTCGCCGCCCGCCCGGCCACGGGGTAATTTATTTCCGGGTCCGCTTCCCATCCGTAGCGCGAGGTGCGGTCTAAAGAAACGGTTTCCAGGCCCGCTTCTTTGAGTTCGGAAACCGCCTTTTGGGCGCTCTGGGTAGAGGGAAAATAAGCCAGGATGGAGCGCTCGCCGGGCGCTAACTGCATGTTTTTCCTCCTTTCTGAAGCTTCTGAACCACTAAATCGTTGTTATTTGCCAAAGGCAAACACCTCCTCGATTATTATTGTTTCCCGAAGTTCTTTATTAAATTCAGGAACATAAAAGTATAATTAACATAATATTCCATAATTTTTTAAAATTTAAATTTCTAGTTTCGTCTTGACCTTTGTGTTATAATAAACAGATATAACAGCCAGAAAGGAAGTGGCCTGCTTGTACCCGGAAAGATTTGCGAAAATCGGCCTTACCTTTGACGACGTTTTGCTGGTGCCGGCGGCTTCCGAGGTTTTGCCCAAGGACGTGGATGTCAGTACTTATCTCACGCGCAAGATCAAGCTCAACATCCCGCTCATGAGCTCGGCAATGGATACGGTGACGGAGGCCAGGATGGCCATCGCCCTGGCCAGGGAAGGGGGGATCGGAGTCATTCACCGCAATATGTCCATCGAGCGCCAGGCCCTGGAGGTGGATAAGGTCAAACGCTCCGAGCACGGGGTGATCTCCGACCCGATTTACCTCTCCCCGGAGAGCCCCATCAGCGAAGCTCTTTTGCTTATGGAGCGTTACCGCATTTCGGGGATCCCGGTGACGGAAAACGGCAGGCTGATCGGGATTTTAACCAACCGGGACCTTCGCTTTGAAAAGGATTTCAGCAAACCCATTGGGAAAGTGATGACCAAAGAGAACCTGATCACGGCGCCGGTGGGAACCACTTTGGAGCAGGCGAAAGAAATTCTGCAGCGCCACAAAGTAGAAAAGCTGCCCATCGTTGACGAAGACTTCAATTTGCGCGGGTTGATCACGATCAAAGACATTGAAAAGGCGCGCCAGTACCCGTATTCGGCAAAGGACGGGCGCGGCCGCCTGCTGGTGGCGGCGGCGGTAGGCGTGGGCTTTGACGGCATGGAAAGAGTGGACGCCCTGGTCCACGCAAAGGTGGACGTTATCGTGGTGGACACGGCCCACGGGCACTCCCGCCCCGTAATCGAAATGGTGAAAAAAATCAAGAAAAAATACCCGGAGATCGACGTGGTGGCCGGGAACGTGGCCACGGCGGAAGGAACGCGCGATTTAATCAAGGCCGGCGCCGACGCGGTAAAGGTGGGGATCGGCCCCGGCTCCATTTGCACCACGCGGGTGGTGGCGGGCGCGGGCGTGCCGCAGGTTACCGCCATTTACGACTGCGCCCAGGTGGCCTCCCGTTACGGCGTACCCATTATTGCCGACGGGGGGATCAAGTACTCCGGGGACATTACCAAAGCCATCGCTGCGGGAGCGGACGTGGTGATGATCGGCAGCCTGTTTGCCGGCACCGAGGAAAGCCCCGGGGATATCGAAATCTACCAGGGGCGGAGTTACAAAGTTTATCGCGGGATGGGATCGCTGGGCGCGATGAAGGAAGGAAGCAGGGACCGCTACTTCCAGGAAGGACAGGAAAAGCTCGTGCCGGAAGGAGTGGAGGGGCGGGTTCCGTATAAAGGGCCGCTGGCCGAAACCGTTTACCAGCTGATCGGAGGTCTGCGCGCCGGCATGGGCTACTGCGGAACGCGCAATATTCAGGAACTCAAAACCAAGACGACCTTCTTGCGCATTACCCCGGCGGGCCTCAGGGAGAGCCACCCCCACGACGTGATGATTACCAAGGAAGCTCCCAATTACAGCCTCCGGTAACCAAAAGACACCCAAATGCAACTAGCCTGGTTATTACCTTACTCAGCAAACCTCACATATTAACTAAAGTTTAACTGCAGCCCTGGCGCCCGGCGGCAGAAGAGCGGCAGCAGGCGGGCAGCTCACTTATTTTTTTTTCAAACTGAAGTTCCGCAAAGAGCTGGAGATCCGCCGGGGAGACATTTTTCCCAAATTTGGCCATGAGCACGTTCGCCGGGTGTTCTGTGATGGTCGGGTCGTCGGTAGGAATTTTCTGCATCCCCACGGAGCCGAAGAGCCTGGTGAGCATTTTCTGGTACTGCCAGACGTTCATCCGGGCCTGCTCTAAATCCCAGTGCCAGCAAAATTCGATGGTAATGACGATGCAGTCGTCCAGGGCAGGGTTGTCGAAGGCCAGTTCCAGCAGCTTTTTGGCGATTTTGAACTGGCGCCATTCCGGCGCCACCTCGATGGTGCCCACCTCTAAAACGCGGGGATGCTTGCTCCAGCGGCTGTATTTGTTCGGCCGGTGAAAGGTAACGTAGCCGATAACCGTCTCGCCGTGCAGGGCTGCGTAAATCATCCCCTCAGGCAGCGCGGCGATTTTTACGAGGGCCTCTTTTTGTCTGTTCGCCGGCCGGAAGTTTCGCAAGCCCTCAGCAAAGGTAAGCTGCTGCAGGCGCTCGCTGCGAACGGGGCCCAGTAAATGCACCGCGCCCCGGGGCGTCTGAACCTGGAGAGTTTTTTCTGCCGGCGGGTAAATAATTTCTGTCATAAGCACACTCCTTGGCCGTTGGGGGCCGCTATTTTCTGTTGGGGGGTTGAAATTAACCATTCGCCTTATTATAGCGCATAGTTAATTCATTTACAAGCCTGTTAATTAAAAAATTTTAAATTCTAAAATCTTTTGATAAATTAATCCCGGGGTCGGCGAAGAATGTAGGAAAATAGTGGAAAATTATTTAAAAATTAAAAAGGGAAGCAGCATTTCCCACGGAATTATTTCATTATAATAATATTCTCTATTCTCTTTTCAGGAAGGTGGGTTTTGTTAACATGAATATGCATGGGAAGCTGCATTCCCTCACCGACGTTTTAAAGAAAACGTTGTTTTTCTTCGAAACCCTCACTCCCGCGGAGCTGACCCCGTATGTACAGCGGAAAATGCTGCAGGATTACAGCCCGGAGAAAGTGGAGGAAAAGATCACTTTGTGCCTGCGGCAAAACCCCTGTTTTGTTCCGGATAAAAATAATTCCTGGCGGTTAAACCTGGAGGGGAAGCGGGAAAACGACGCCTTTTACGCTCTTTTACTCAAGCGCCAGCAGCCCTTAAGCCTAAAAGAGGCAATCCGGGAGGCCGGCGGAAAGCATAAGGATAAAAAATTCCGGCGCCTGATCGCCGAAGAAGCCAGCCTGATCTCCGACGGCCGGTTTATTCAGCTGGAAAACGGGTACTGGGGGCTGACCGAATGGGAGGTGGAAGCCGGGCAGTACGCGCTCAAGCACCTGGTGATCAAGGCGCTCAAGATGCACCCCGCCGGGCTTACCACCCAGCAGGTTTTTGACGTGGTGCGCGTCTGGCGCCAGGTTGCTTTTCAGGAAGTAGAGAATTTGCTGGGCAAGTTCCCGTATTTCGAGAAGGTCGGAAACGGCATCTGGACGTATAACCCGGCGGCCCAGGTGGCCTACGAAAACCTTTTGAAGCGGTTTTTAAGCGCCTTGAGCAGGCAAAGGGCACGCTGGCAGCGGGACCGCGAGCGGTGGAAAAAAAGGGTGCTGGTCCTGGAGGAGCGTCTCAAAGAAGTTGCCGCCGCTCACCAGGAGGCGGCGGCGGCGCTGGCCCAGCGCGCCGAAGAAATCGGCCGGCACGAACAGCTGGTAACGCAGATGGCCGAGAAGGACCTGCTGCTTTCGCTCCGCAAAAAAGAAATCTTCCGCTACCGGGAGCACATTAACAAGCTGGAGGCCAAGGCCAACAGCATTTTGCACCAGTGCCGCCTGTGGGTGAAGAGGGCCCGCGAAAAGGAGGCGGAAAACCAGCAGCTGCGGGAGACCATCAGCAAAAACCAGGCCTCCCTGGAAACCTTGTTTACCAAGCTGCAGCAGTACAAGGAGCGCGACCGGGAGAACAAGGCGAAGATAACGGAGCTAAAAGAGCGCCACGCCACCAAAGTTGCGGAGCTGCAGACGGAGATAGTAGAGCTGCGCCAGAAGCTGGAGCGCAGCCAGAGCGCAGCGGGCCAGGAAGAGCGCCGGCTGAGAGAAGAAGTCAACATGCTGAGCGCTGATCTGACGAACGCCTTAAAACGCGAGGAGGAGCTGGAGCGCTCCATGCGCTTTTTGCAGCAGGATTTAACCAGGTGCCGGGAGGAGTACCGGCAGCTCCAGGAGGTGTTCAAAAATCCTTTCGTAAAACTGACCGTTAAGGTCTTTTCCCTTTTTCGCCGCGGGCCCAGGGGGGTGATTTAGTAATTTTAATTATTCCAGGGATTGTGGTATAATGTGTTATGTGGCTATAACTTTTGCTTTAGATCAGTGAAACCTGCTGTTCGTCCAACGCGCTTGGTAATGCTCCGGGCCGATGAGACATCGGCTTGGTTCGGGGCGAACCTGCCGCGCAATTTGGTAAGAGAGGCCGGGTTCCTGGTGGCGCAGGTGAAAATACTGGTTGCCGACGACGAGGCAAAGATACGCGAGCTGGTGGGCATGTACCTTAAGGCCGAGGGGTTTTCCGTGGCGGAGGCCGCCGACGGCCGGCAGGCGCTGGAGCTCTGGAAGCAAAATGCTTTTGATTTGATCATTCTTGATCTGATGATGCCCGGGGTGGACGGCTGGGAAGTTTGCCGGGAAATTCGCAAGATCTCCCGCGTGCCGGTGATCATGCTCACCGCCCGCGGGGAGGAAGTCGACCGCGTTTTGGGGCTGGAGCTTGGGGCCGACGATTACGTGGTCAAGCCCTTTTCCCCCCGCGAGCTGGCCGCCCGGGTAAAGGCGGTGCTGCGCCGCGCCCGGCCGCCGCAGCAGGATGAGGAAGACCTTTTGGAAATCAACGGGCTGGTGATCAAGCCCGCTTCCCGCGAGGTTTACCTTTTCGGCCGGCCCCTCTCTTTAACCCCCAAGGAATACGACCTCCTTTTGCTTTTGGCCCGTTCCCCAGGGCGGGTGTTTACCCGCGAGCAGATCCTGGAGAAGGTTTGGGGGTATGACTTTTTCGGGGAAGCCCGCACGGTCGACACCCACGTCACCCGCCTCCGGGAAAAGATGGCGAAAGTGCCGGGAGCCCCCCAGTACATCGCCACTGTCTGGGGCATCGGCTATAAATTTGAGGTGCCCAAATGATTTTCCGTTCCATCCGCAGCAAACTCTGGGTGGCCATGCTGGCCCTCGTCGTCATCGTCCTGGGGCTGACCGCCGTAATCCAGGTTGCCGCGGTGAAGAAAATTTACTACCGGCAGCAGGAGGCCCGCCTTTTGCAGGAGGGGGAAAAGCTGGGTGAAGCCATCGTTAGTGAGCGTGACCCTTTGCTGGTTGCCCGTCAGCTTCTTTTGCTGGCCAGGCTGATGAACGCCAGCGTGATGATCGTCGACCGGCAGGGGCGCATCCTGTACTGGCAGGACGCGGGCGCAGGCCGCCGCGGGATGATGCATCAGCGGCGGGAAGCTCCGGAGGCCCAGGGCGGCCCTCCCTGGAGCGCGGGAGTTCCCGGGCCGGATGCGCTTGCCCTCCTGGACCGCCGCCAGGTGGAAAGAGTTTTTCGGGGAGAAAAAGTGGTGGCCAGGGAATACAACCCTTACTTTGCTAAAGAGGTGATCACGGCGGGAGTCCCGCTGAAGAGCAACGGAGAAGTTGCAGGCGCCCTTTTCATCCACGCGCCCGTCGCCCCCCTGGTGGCCAACTTAAAAGCCCTGCAGCAGGCCGGCCTGTACGCCCTTTTGGCCGGCGCGCTGGCGGCTACGGCCCTGGCCTTGTTCGTCTCCCGCCGGCTCGCGGGTCCGCTTATCCAGATGAACCAGGTGGCTCGGGCGATGGCCGCGGGAGATTTCAGGCGCCGGATCGACCTGCGCGCGAGCGACGAGCTGGGCATGCTGGCGGAGTCGCTAAACACCCTCTCCGAAAAGCTCCAGGAAAAGATCGCTGCCCTGGAAAGGGCAGACCGGAACCGGCGGGAATTTGTGGCCAACGTTTCACACGAGCTGCGCACCCCGCTGACCATTATCCAGGGCTACGCGGAAGCCATCCAGGACGGCCTGGCCCGGGAAGCCGGGCGGGAAGAAGAATACCTGCGCAACATTCTGGAGGAAACTGCCCGTCTGCGCCGGCTGGTGGACGATTTGCTGGACCTGCGGCAGATGGAGGCGGGTCAGGTGCGCATCAAAAAAGAGCCGGTGGACCTGGGCCCGATAATCAGGCGGGTAACGGACAGGTTTGCACCCGTTGCGCAAGAAAAAGGGGTTGCCCTGGCGCGCTCCGGGGAGGAAAACCTGCTCCCGGTCAGCGGCGACGCGGACCGCCTGGAGCAGGTGCTGATCAACCTGGTGGACAACGCGGTGCGCTACACGCCCGCGGGGGGAAAAATAACCATCGCCGCGCAAGGGGAGCCGGATTGCGTTCGCGTGACCGTGCGCGACACCGGGCCCGGCATTCCGGAGAATGAACTCCCCCTCATCTGGGAAAGGTTTTATAAAGCGGACAAAGCCCGGCAGCGTGCGGGCGCGGGCAGCGGGCTGGGGCTGGCCATCGCCCGCCAGATTGTCGCGCTGCACGGCGGAGCCATAGAGGTCCAGAGCCGCCCGGGAGAAGGGACGAGCTTTACGTTCACCCTGCCGGTGCACGTTTCTTAGAGGGTTAACGTTTTATGTTATAACCTTTTGCTCATTTGCAAAACCTGGCGTTCGTCCAAACGGACCATCACCAGGCGCGCTTTCACGAACGCCAGGTTTGCTGAAGTAAGGTAATTGTTTTTAAGTGAAGCAGGGATGGTGCCTTTGTTTGCCCGCCTTTTGTTGATTTTTCTGCTGGTTCCGTTTTTGGAAGTAATGATCTTAATCCAGGTGGGAAAGCACCTGGGTTTCTGGCCCACCGTATTTTTATTGTTGGGGATGGGCCTTTTGGGCTTTGTGCTCGCCCAGTCCCAGGGGCTGGCCGTGATCGGGCGGATCAAGGCGGAGCTCCGCGCCGGGCGCCCCCCGGGCGAGGCTTTGCTGGACGGACTGCTGGTCTTCTCCGGGGGGCTTTTGTTGATCACCCCGGGTTTGCTTACCGACGCCGCCGGGCTGCTTCTGATGCTCCCGCCGGTGCGCGCGCAGGCGCGCCGGCTGCTCCTGCTCTGGATCTGGAACCGTCTGCGAACGCGCGTCTGGTAATGGGCCTGCCTTCTTGACCTTCCTGATGCAATGCCCCTCCTAATCCTGAATTAATTTTCTCCACAATTTGTTCACAAATTTGTAACAAATTCATATTAACATGGTTTATATTACCTTTTCCATTTTCATTCCGAAAACTTATTTAAACACGGGGGTGATTGCCAATCAAATGGTCTCTTTTTTCCACAACCCGCGCCGCGAAAGTACTGGCCGGGATGCTCATCGTTTTGGCTTTGGCCTGCGGGGGCTGGTTTTTTTACCGGCAAACCGCCCGGGAAGCCGGTGGTTTTTTATGCGTGGCGGCGCAAGCAAGCAGCCTGACGGCGGCTGTTTCCGCCAGCGGCACCATCGAGCCGGTGCAGAGCCTTAACCTTTCTTTTAAGAATCCGGGCACGGTGAAGCTGGTGGCTGTGGAGCAGGGGCAGGAAGTGAAGGAAGGGCAGCTTCTGCTGGCCCAGGATGACGGGGAATGGCAGACCCGGGTTAATTCGGCCCGGGCCAACCTGGACAGTGCCCGGGCACGCCTGGAGGAGCTGCAAAACGGCAGCCGCCCGGAAGAAATAGAGCAGGCCCGCGCCGAAGAAGCCGGCGCGCGGGTGGCTAAAGACACCGCCCTTGCGCAGTTGGAGCGGGTGAAGGCGCTGCACGCCCAGGAAGCAGCGGCGCAAAAGGAGCTTGACGACGCCCAAAACAATTACGCCGCCGCGCTGGCGCGCTGGGAACAGGCCCAGAGCAAGTTAAAGCTGCTGGCGGCAGGGTCCCGGCCGGAGCAGATCAGGCAGGCCAAAGCGGCCGTCCAGGCCGCCGAAGCGCAGCTTGCCCTGGCGGAAAGCGACCTGCAGGCAGCGCAGCTGCGCGCCCCTTTTCCGGGAATTGTGGCGGAGGTGAACGTGACCGTTGGCCAGCGGGTAACCGGGGTGACGGTGAGCGGCGCGGACAACAGCGCCCGCCCGCTGATCAGTCTGGTCAGCAAAAAACTGCGGGTGCGCGCCCAGGTTAACGAAGCCGACATCGGCCAGGTGGCCGTGGGCCAAAAGGCTTACTTTACGGTCAACGCCTTTGGGGAAAGGAAATTTTCCGCCGTAGTAGCGGCCGTGGCGCCGCGGGCCATAACCGTTTCCAATGTCCAGCTTTTCGAAGTGCTTTTGGATATAGAGGAGGATTTCGCCGGTTTAAAGGCCGGGATGCCCTGCGACGTTGAAATTGTCAAAGAGCTTCGGGAAAACGTGCTGGTCGTGCCGAGGCAGGCCTTAAGCTTCGCCCGCAGCTATGCCGCGGCACAAGGCTTAAGGATGCCGGCGGGGGCGCAGTCCGGCCCGGCGCAGAACAGGGGCGCGGTGCTTGTCTTCCAGGAGGGCCGCGTTGAATTGCGCCCCGTCCAGCTGGGGATCAGCAGCGGCGACCTGGTGGAGATAACGGCCGGCCTGGCCCCTGGTGAACAGGTGGCCGTCGGGCAGAAAAATGTCCGGGCGGGAGGGAGCCCGGCGGCGGGAGCCGGCCAGGGCCAGGCAAGGCCGCTTTTCCTCACCGGGCCCGGTTCCGGGGGTGGCCGCCGATAAAGCTGGCAATTGAATTAGTTGACTTGACCAAAACCTTCCTTCTCGGCGGCCGTCCGGTGCCGGTTTTAAGAGGCGTCAATCTGGCCGTGCGGGCGGGCGAGATGCTGGCCATCATGGGCGCTTCAGGATCCGGCAAAAGCACTCTTTTAAACATTGTCGGCTGCCTCGACCGGCCTACCGGCGGGATTTACCGCCTGGAAGGGGTCGAGGTCGGCTCTTTCTCCGGCACGGAGATGGCGCTCGTGCGCAACCGGAAGATCGGTTTTGTTTTTCAGCAGTTCAACCTGCTGGCGCGGGCCACCGCCCTGCAAAACGTGGAGCTGCCTTTGCTTTACGCGGGCGTACCCGCCGCCGAGCGAAAAAAGAGGGCTGCCGCCATGCTGGCGCAGGTGGGCCTGACCGGCTTCGAAAAGCACTTTCCGGCCCAGCTCTCGGGCGGCCAGCAGCAGCGCGTGGCCATCGCGCGCGCCCTGGTCAACCGGCCGGCCCTCTTGCTGGCCGACGAGCCCACCGGGCAGCTCGACAGCAGGACCGGCCTGGAAGTGCTGGCCATTTTCCAGGAGCTTCACAGAGAAACGGGGATTACCGTGCTCATGGTCACCCACGATGCGGGAATGGCGCACTTTTGCGAGCGGATCGTTTATCTGCGGGACGGGCTGGTGATCGGGGAGGAAGCCGTCGAACGGCCGCGCCGGGCCGCGGAGGAACTGAACGGATTGCAACAGGCCCCAGAGTGTCCGGCGCTTTAAGCAAGCCGCTTTTATTTGATCTGTTCTTAAAATCACCCGCTCAAAAGCAGCAGCGTTTTTCTGACGGAGCTGTTCACGCGGACAATTCTAGCAAAAAAAAGAAAGGAAGCTGGCAGGATGAAAAATGCGGTCAGCGTAAGCTTTAAAGCCCTTTTTGGCGAAGCCCTGCTTGCCATTCGGGCCAACAAAATCCGTTCCCTGCTCACTGTCCTGGGCATCGTCATCGGCGTGGCGGCGGTAATTATCATGATTGGTTTGGGCCGGGGGGCCGCCACGCGCGTTACGGAACAGATCCAGAGGCTTGGGAGCAACCTTTTAATGGTTTTTCCGGGCGCTGCGGGCGCTCAGGTGAGGGGCGCCGCCGGAATGGTGAACACCCTTACCTGGGACGACGCCCGGGCCATCGCGCGATTACCCGGGGTGGCCAGGGTCGCCCCGGAGATCAGCGCCGGGGCCACCGCAGCTTGGGGGAGTCAGACCTGGGTAACCAGCGTGACGGGGACCACTCCGGAACTCCCCCTCATTCAAAACCGCCCTGTGGCGAGCGGCCGCTTTTTCGACGAACAGGACGTGCGCGGCATCGCCAGGGTGGCCGTGCTGGGCAGCAGCGTGGTAGAAAATCTTTTTCCCCCGGGCGTGGACCCGGTGGGGCAAACTATCCGTTTAGATAAGGTCGCCTTTACGGTAATCGGCGTGCTTTCCCCGATGGGCGCTTCCGTTATGGGCAGGGACGCCGACGACATCGTTTACGTACCGCTGAGCACCGCCCAGGTCCGCCTGCTGGGTGCCGGTTACGTCCGCCTGATTAATGTGCAGGCACAAACTCCCGCCGATCTGGAGCGTCTGCCGGCCCTGATCACCGAATTGCTGCGCGAGCGTCACCGCCTGCCGCCGCACGCGGAGAATGATTTTACCGTCCGCAACCTGGCGGCCGTTTTAGAGGCCGCAGAAGCGGCCGCCGGTGTCATGACCACGCTCCTGGCCGGAGTGGCGGCCGTTTCCCTTCTCGTCGGAGGTATCGGAATCATGAACATCATGCTGGTTTCGGTTACGGAACGCACCAAAGAAATCGGCATCCGCATGGCCGTAGGGGCGACGCAGCAGGTGATCCTGCTGCAGTTTTTGACGGAAGCGGTCGTCTTGAGCCTGGTGGGCGGGGTCATCGGCATCCTCAGCGGAGTTTTGGCCAGCGGTCTGATTCCCGTCCTCACGGGGTGGCCCGCTGCTATTTCCCCGGGCGCGATTTTGCTGTCGGTGCTGTTCGCTTTTGCCGTTGGGGTCTTTTTCGGCTATTACCCCGCCCGGCGGGCGGCCGCACTAAACCCCGTGGAAGCGCTCCGCTACGAATAAAACAGGCTTTTGGTGGGGGCGGGCCGCCCGGCCGGGGCCCGGCTCCTTAAGGCTCCTCCTCGGCCCTAATCCTTCCGGTTCCTCCCGGGTCCTGGCCGCCCTGCGCTGCTCCTCTTATTTATCCTCTTTTCTTTCCTGGCTCCAGGATCACATTTTGAAGCGGTGGTTTTCTGCCGCTCCCCCCGGAGTGGGCTGCTAAACCGGCAAACGCCGCAAAAATATATATATATATTGCCTTCCCGAAAAAGACCGTCTTTTTTCGTTATTTTTTGGAAGCAAATTTATTTATCGCAGGTCAGTTTTATTTTTATATAAAACAATTTTTAAAAAAGAAAGAAGGAATAAAAAGAAATATGTCGAAAAGAAGGCAAGTAATTGGTAAATCCTAATGAGGAAAAAACAAAAGCTGCCCACCATAGCCCCTGTTGTTCCAACTCCTTTTGTTCCCTCACCTTTGTTAAACTGGCATAAGCAGAATTAACGCTTCTAAACAGAGCCCCTGGCCTGGGCCGGGGCCCAAACAACTGGAGAATACCCGGATGCTCATTCCGGGTATTTTGGTAATTCACCGTAAGAAAATTCGTAATCATAGAAGTGAACGGCCATGACGACCGAGCTGGAAGAAATCCTGGAAAAAATGGAGAAACTCCGTAAGGAGCTTGAGGAACTGGCGCTGGCAAAAGGAATTGAAGACCGGGAGGTTTTGGCCCTCAGCCGGATGCTGGATGTTTTATTAAACAGGTATTACGAAATATTAAAGCATAAAAAGGAAGCGTAAGTTTGTGCCGAAATAATTATAACCTAATATGGCTATAACCTTTTAGGTCAGCGAAACCTGGCGTTCGTCCAGGCAGAGAATCTGAAGCGACGTTGGACGAACGCCAGGTGATCCCGGGACCGGCTGGTCGTCCTTTCTCCTGAACAGTAAAGCTGCCGGCTGGCATCTTACCCTGCCGCTGTTTGCCGCCTTTCGCGGTTATTTTTTCCAGCGCTCCGGAATATTTATTTTAAAGGACAAACCATGCGGACGAGGGGTGACTGGAAGTTGGCCGACTGGCACGCTTTAGAGATTGAAGAGGTCCTGGCGGTTTTTCGGTCCGACGCAGCCAGAGGCCTGACCGATCAGGAGGCCCGGGAAAGGCTGGCTCGTTTTGGCCCCAACCAGCTGGTGAAGGCCGCCCGGGTCTCCTTGCCGGCGATGTTTTTAGGGCAGTTTCGGGATTTCATGGTGATCCTCCTGCTGGCCGCCACGCTTGTTTCCCTCTTCTTGGGGGAGTACGTGGACGCGCTGGCGATCATAGCCATTGTGACGCTCAACGCGGTGCTGGGGTGCGTGCACGAGTACCGGGCGGAGCGTTCTTTAGAGGCGTTAGGGCAGCTTGTTTCCCCCGAAGCCAGGGTGCTCCGGAACGGGCTGGAAAAAAGGATTCCCGCCGCCGAGCTGGCGCCGGGGGATATTGTTTTGCTGGAGACGGGTGACCGCGTCCCGGCAGATTTGCGCCTGCTGCAGGCCTTCAACCTGGAGACGGAAGAGTCCTCTTTAACCGGGGAGTCGGTGCCGGTGAAAAAGGACCCGGCCCCCTTGAAGCAGGCGGTGAGCATGGCCGAAACGCGCAACATGGCCTACATGGGCACGGTCGTGACCCGCGGCCGGGGGCGGGGGGTGGTGGTGGCCACGGGGATGGGCACGGAAATGGGCCGCATCGCAGGCCTGATCCAGGAAGCGGAAAAATTCCAGACCCCCCTCCAGCGCCGGCTGGCCCACCTGGGCAAGGTGCTGGTGGCGCTGTGCCTTTTCATCTGTGCCGCGGTGGTGGCGCTGGGCATTTACCGCGGCGAGCAGGCCTACCAGATGTTTTTGTCCGGCGTCAGCCTGGCCGTGGCGGCCATTCCGGAAGGGCTGCCGGCCATTGTCACTGTCGCCCTGGCCATCGGCGTGCAGCGCATGGCCCGACGGCAGGCGATTATCCGCAAACTCTCGGCGGTGGAAACGCTTGGCTGCGCCACCGTGATCTGCTCAGATAAAACCGGTACGCTGACGCAAAACCAGATGACCGTGCGCAGGATCGTAACCGGTGCAGGCGCGGCGGAAGTCACCGGGGAGGGATATGATCCCAAGGGAGATTTCGTAGGGATGGATGTGCGCGACCCCGGCCTGCAGTTGTTTTTAAAGATTGCCGCCCTGTGCAATAACGCCTCCTTGACCAGGGGGGAAATCAGCATTGCCGGCATGTTCCGGGACGTTTTCCGGAGGCGCCCCGGCCCCGCCGCCTGGGGAGTGCGCGGCGACCCCACGGAAGGGGCGCTGCTGGTGATGGCGGCAAAAGGGGGGGCCTGGCGGGAAGAGATTGAAAAAAGGGAACAGCGGGTGGCTGAATTTCCTTTTGACTCCGACCGCAAGCGGATGACGGTGGTTTACCGCCAGCCCGACGGCACGCTGCGGGCCTACGTAAAGGGTGCGCCCGACGTGGTGCTGGAGCTGTGCACCCATTACTTGAGCGACAGAGGCGTTTTGCCGCTGACAGGGAGAAAAAAGGAAGAATTTTTAAGAGCCAACGGCGAGCTGGCCGAGCGCGCGCTGCGCGTGCTGGCGCTGGCCTACCGGGAGCTCCCCGCGGGCCCTGCCGAAGACCCGGCCAGATTAAGCGAGGAAGAGGTGGAGAAGGGGCTGGTTTTTGCCGGGCTGGCGGGGATGATCGATCCGCCCCGGCCGTCCGCCCAGGCGGCCGTTCAAAAGTGCCGCCGGGCGGGCATCAGGGTGGTAATGATCACGGGGGACCACCGGCTCACCGCCCACGCCGTCGCCGGCGAGCTGGGCCTGCTGGAGAAAGAGGGCGTGATTTTAACGGGCCCGGAGCTGGACGCCCTGGACGACGAACAGCTGCGCGCCCAGGTGCAAAATGTGCGCGTGTTTGCCCGCGTGGCCCCCCGGCACAAGCTGCGCATCGTGCGGGCCTTAAAGCAAAACGGCCACGTGGTGGCCATGACCGGCGACGGGGTCAACGACGCACCCGCCGTGAAAGAGGCAGATATCGGCATCGCCATGGGCCTCGCCGGCACCGACGTTACCAGGGAAGCGGCGGCAATGGTGCTGGCCGACGACAATTTTAACACCATCGTAGCGGCAGTGGAGGAAGGGCGGGGCATTTACGAAAACATCCGGAAGACCATTCGCTACCTGCTTTCCTGCAATATAGGGGAGGTGCTGGTCATGCTCCTGGCAGTGCTGGCCGGCCTCCCCCTGCCTCTTTTGCCGATCCAGATTTTATGGATGAATTTAATCACCGACGGCCTGCCGGCGATGGCCCTGGGGATGGAACCGGTGGGCAAGGACATCATGTACCGGCCGCCGCGGGACCCGCGGGAAAGCGTCTTCGCCCACGGCCTGGGCTGGCGGATCTTGCGCGCGGGGCTTTTCATCGGCCTGGGGACGACGCTTATCTTCGCCGCCGCCTATCAAGGGAACCCGGCCAACCTGGCTCAGGCCAGAACCGTGGCCTTTAACACGCTGGTTTTCTTTCAGCTCTTTTATGTCTTGATCTGCCGTTCGGAGCGGCACTCCCTTTTCGAGCCGGGATTTTTCAGCAACCCCTCCCTCCTGCTGGCGGTGCTCCTCTCGGCGGTCTTGCAGGTGGCCGTAACGCAGGTACCTTTTCTGCAGATCTTTTTCCGCACCGTTTCTCTCGACTGGGCGCAGTGGGGAGTGATCCTGGCGGCAACGGGTATACCATTTTTAGGAAGCGTCTTCTATCATCGTATAAAAATGCGGGCCAGGGAGAAAATTGTTTATCTTAAAGTATAATTAGCAGGAAATAATAAAGAAAGATAGAATTACGGTAAAACAGACGAGGTGTTTTTATGGATTTTGTAAAAGTTCACGGTTTGGGCAACGACTTCGTACTTGTCGACGCCCGGCGGCAGCCCCTGGACGCCCCCGATTTAGGAGAACTGGCCAGGAGGATCTGCCACCGCCACGTGGGCGTGGGGGCGGACGGCCTGGTCATCCTCTTGCCCAGCGAAAAGGCGGACGTGCAGATGCGCATTTTTAACTCCGACGGCAGCGAGGCTCAGATGTGCGGCAACGCCATCCGCTGCGTGGCGAAATACCTTTACGAGCGCGGCCTTGTGCCCGGCCAAGTCATCCAGGTCCAGACCCTGGCGGGAATTATACGGCCGCAGGTTATTTTGGAGGGGAGCCGGGTGGCCGGTGTGCGGGTGGACATGGGAGAGCCCCGCCTGGAAAGGTCCCAGATACCCATGTTGGGGCCGCCCGGTTGGGTGATCGGCGAGCCGCTTTTAGTGGGCGACCACGTTTTTAAGATGACCGCCGTTTCCATGGGTAACCCGCACTGCGTGATTTTCGTGCCGGATGTGGAAGAGCTGCCGCTGGCCCAGATAGGCCCGCTCATCGAGCACCACCCCGCCTTTCCCCAGCGCACCAACGTGGAGTTCGTCAAGGTGCTGAACCCCGAGGAAGTCAAAATGCGCGTATGGGAAAGGGGGGCCGGGGCCACCCTGGCCTGCGGCACGGGAGCCTGCGCCGCCGCGGTGGCCGGCTCTTTAAACGGGCTGACGGAAAAAAGGGTGAAGGTGCACCTGCCCCTGGGCAGCCTGCTCATCGAATGGGCGGCCGACAACCACCTTTACATGACCGGCCCGGCCGAAGAGGTTTTCACCGGGAACTTTCCGGTCTAGAGAAATTGTTAAAAAAACAGGCTCTTCCAGATAAGGAGAAACAAAGGAGGTTTTCTTTTTGCAGTTTAGCGAAGCGCAGCGCATCAAAAACCTGCCCCCTTACCTTTTCGCCCGCATCGAACAGCTGATTGCGCAAAAAAAGGCGGCGGGGGTGGACGTCATCAGCCTGGGCATCGGCGACCCCGACCTGCCCACGCCGGAGCATATTATCGAAGAGTTGAGCAGGGAAGCCAGGAATCCGGCCAACCACCAGTACCCCTCCTCCGTAGGCATGCTTGAATACAGGCAGGCCGTAGCCGGGTGGTATAAACGCCGCTTTGGCGTGGAACTGGACCCCCGGACGGAAGTAGTCACCCTGATTGGCTCTAAAGAGGGCATCGCCCACCTCCCGTGGTGCTACCTGGACCCGGGCGATCCCGTGCTGGTGCCCGATCCCGGCTACCCTGTTTACGCCGGGAGTTCCATTTTGGCGGGCGCAGTGCCTTACTATATGAAATTACGGCCCGAAAAAGGCTTTCTTCCGGATTTTGCAGACATACCCGCGGAGGTGGCCAAAAAGGCCAAAGTAATGTTTTTAAACTACCCCAACAACCCGACGGGCGCGGTTGCGGAGGAAGCTTTCTTTTCCGAGGCAATCGCCTTCGCGAAAGAATTTGCCATTCTCGTCTGCCACGACGCGGCCTACACCGAAGTGGCCTTCGACGGCTACCGGCCCATTTCTTTCTTGCAGGTACCGGGAGCCAGAGAGGTAGGCATTGAATTCGGCTCCCTGTCCAAAACCTTTAATATGACCGGCTGGCGCATTGGCTGGGCCGTTGGCAACACTTTTGCCGTAGAGGCCCTGGGCCGCCTGAAGTCGAATATCGACTCCGGGCAGTTCAACGCCATTCAAAAAGCGGCCATCGCCGGCCTGGAAGGCCCGCTGGACAGTTTGAAGGAAGTGAACGAGATTTACCGGCAGCGGCGGGACATGCTCGTCGACGGCTTAAACTCCCTGGGCTGGCGCCTGGAAAAGCCCAAGGCCACCTTCTACGTCTGGGCGCCTGTGCCGGCGGGGTACACGTCCGCATCTTTCGCCGAGGCTCTTTTGGAAAAGGCCGGCGTGGTGATCACTCCCGGCACCGGCTACGGCGCCGCCGGCGAAGGCTACTTCCGGATGTCTTTGACGGTCCCCACCGGCCGGCTTAAGGAAGCAATCGCCAGGATCAAGAGCAATATCGGCCCGGTTAGATTTTAAAGAATGAGGGGGGAAAACCATGAAACTGGCCGCCAGGGTGAAAAACATCAGCCCTTCGCCGACCTTAAGCATCGACGCACAGGCCAAAAAGATGATCGCTGCGGGCGTTCACGTCATTAACTTTGGCGCCGGCGAACCCGATTTCGATACTCCGGAGCACATCAAGCAGGCCGCCATCGAGGCGCTGCAGAAAGGAGCCACCAAATACACCCCCGTAGGCGGGACGCCTGCCTTAAAGGAAGCCATCGTGAAAAAATTTAAGGAGGACAACGGCCTGGTTTACGAGCCGGAGCAGATCGTGGTTTCCTGCGGGGCCAAGCATTCCCTGTACAACGCCATCCAGGCGCTCTGCGACGAAGGGGACGAGATCATCTTGCCGGCTCCTTACTGGGTCAGTTACCTGGAGCAAATTAAGCTGGCGAAAAGCCGGGCGGTGATCGTGCAGACCAGGGCGGAAAACGGCTTTAAACTTACCGTGGAAGAGCTGGAGTCGGTGGTCAGCCCGCGCACCAGGATGATTATTTTAAACAGCCCGAGCAACCCCACCGGGTCGGTGTACACCAGGGAAGAACTGGCCGCTTTGGGGGAGGTGCTGCTAAAGATGCGCATCACCATCATCTCCGACGAGATTTACGAAAAATTAATTTACGACGGCTTAGAGCACGTCAGCATAGCTTCCCTCGACCCCGGGCTCAAAGAGCTGACCGTGGTGATTAACGGCGTATCGAAGAGCTACGCCATGACCGGCTGGCGGATCGGCTACGCTGCCGCCCCCACCCCCGTGGCCAGGGCGATGACGGATTTGCAGAGCCATTCCACCTCCAACCCCACGTCCGTCGCCCAGGCGGCAAGCGTGGCCGCCTTAACGGGGACGCAGGAGCCGCTCAAGCAGATGGTGGCAGAATTCAAGCGCCGGCGCGACTACATGCTGGAGCGTCTGCTCGGCATCCCGGGAATCTCCTGCCACCGCCCCGGCGGGGCCTTTTACCTCTTCCCCAGCGTGGAAAAGTTTATCGGGCGCGCTTACCGGGGAAAGCGCATCGGCGGCGCCGCCGACCTGGCCGCCATTCTCCTGGAGGAAGCTAAAGTGGCCGTAGTGCCGGGCGTGGCCTTTGGGGACGACACCTGCTTCCGCTTATCCTACGCCACCTCCATGGAAAACATCAAAGAGGGGTGCGACCGCATAGAAGAGGTCTTGACGAGCGTGGAATAACGCTCCCCGGCGACAGTCTGCCAAAAGTCCTGCCAGTGGAGGAGAATCTCTTGCTCAAAAGCATGACGGGCTACGGCCGCGGGGAAGGGGCCGGTGCGGGAAAGAAATTTACCGTGGAGCTGAAGTCGCTCAATCACCGGTTTTTAGAAGTGGTTGTGCGCCTGCCCAAAAATATGCTGCAAATTGAAGACCGGATCCGGGAGAAGATCCAGGCGGTCGTTTCCCGGGGGCGGGTTGATTGCTATCTCACCGTGGAGGAGGCCGGCCCGAAAAATCTCGCGGTGAAAGTTGACAAAAGCCTTGCGGCGGCGTATTATAAGGCAATGAGAGAGCTTACGGGCGAACTGGAAATCGACCAGGACGTGAGATTGGAGCATTTTGCAGCCCTGCCGGGGATTTTCGCCCTCGAAGAGCCCGCCGAGGACATCGAAGAGATCTGGGCGGCCGTTGAACAAGCCCTTATGGAGGCGCTTTCTGCCCTGCTGGAGATGCGCAGGACCGAAGGGGCCAGGCTGGCGGCGGATATCATGACCCGCATCGCGCGCATTGAGCAGTTAAATAAAGAAATCGAAGGCAGGGCGCCCCTGGTGGTGGAGGAGTACCGCGAGCGCCTGGCGCAGCGGGCGCAGGAGCTGGTCCCCGGCGGCGCTGTCGACCCGGTCCGCCTGGCCGGCGAGGTGGCTTTGTTTGCCGAACGCTCGAACATCAGCGAAGAAACGGTGCGCATTGCCAGCCACCTGGAACAGCTGCGCCTTTGCTGCGGGGAAGCCGGGCCGGTGGGAAGAAAGATGGATTTTCTGGTGCAGGAATTGAACAGGGAAATCAACACCATTGCGCACAAAGCCGGCGATTTAAGGATCAGCCAGATCGTGGTGGAAGTGAAGAGCGAGCTGGAAAAAATAAGGGAGCAGATCCAGAACGTGGAGTAGTAGCACCGGGGGCGGGTATTTTAAAAAGCGCCGGTTTTGGCCAGGGCGTGGAGAACACCAAAGGGTGCCAAAAAGGTTTCTTGTGCGGCTAAAATATAGGAGGGAATAAAGTGGATATTAAATTAATTAACATCGGTTTCGGCAACATTGTTTCGGCAAACCGCATTATCGCCATCGTCAGCCCGGAATCCGCCCCTATAAAACGGATCATCAACGAGGCGCGCGACCGCGGCATGCTCATTGACGCCACCTACGGACGCCGCACCAGGGCGGTGATCATCACGGACAGCGACCACGTCATTTTATCCGCAGTGCAGCCGGAAACGGTGGCGCACCGCCTGGGGAACCTGGGGAGCAAAGAAACGGCTCCGGCGGCCGCGGCCGAGGAAGCCGCCAACTAGCGATGGCGCCTGAGGGCATACTGGTTGTTTTATCCGGGCCTTCCGGAGCGGGAAAGGGTACGGTTGCTCAGGCTTTGCTCCGCCAGTTGCCCGGCCTGGTGCTTTCTATTTCGGCGACCACCAGGCCCCCCCGGAGCGGCGAAATGGACGGCGTCAATTATTATTTTGTTTCCCGGGACCGCTTTTCGGAAATGATCGCGCGCGGTGAATTGCTGGAGTGGGCGAGGGTGTACGACAATTACTACGGGACTCCCCGCCGCGCGGCAGAAGAGGCTTTAGCACAGGGAAAAGACGTGCTGCTGGAGATCGACGTTCAGGGGGGGCTTCAGGTAAAGCAAAAGTTTAGTGAAGCGGTTTTAATTTTTCTTCTCCCCCCGTCCTGGGAAGAGCTTAGGATGCGCCTGGTGAAGCGGGGAAGCGAGCCGGGGGAGGAAGTGGAAAAACGGCTGCAGTGGGCGCAAACCGAGATGCAGTCGCTTTCTCTTTATGATTACGCTGTAGTCAACGACCGGGTCGAGCAGGCGGTGGAAAAGATCCGGTCCATCATCGTCGCCGAAAAATGCCGTACAACACGATTTAGAGTTGGATTAGGGCTAGATTTTAGATGTTGCGCGGGGGATCGCAATGAATCAACCATCTCTGGACGAGCTCATGAAAAAGGTTGATAGTCGTTACACGCTAGTTGTCATGGCTGCTAAACGCGCAAGGAAGCTTACCGAGGCGGGGGAAGGCGAGCTGAACGGGAACAAGCCCGTAACCAGGGCGCTCCAGGAAATCGCCAGCGGCAGGGTGAAATTCCGGCACACCAGGGAGGGGAGGAAGTAGCTTGGCCGTCAGCCGCGAAGGGCCGGCCGCCGGGGTTTATGGGCCTTGAGCAGGGATCTGGTACGGACAAGCCGCCGCTTATGTTGAAGGGAAAGTTTATCACGCTCGGGGTGACGGGGAGCATCGCCGCCTACAAGGCGGCGGAAGTGGCCAGTTTGCTGGCGAAAGCGGGGGCCGACGTGCACGTGATCATGACGGCCGGCGCCTGCAAGTTTGTGGCGCCGGCCACGTTTGCCGCCCTCACCGGCAATCCCGTGCATACGGATCTGTTTGGCGGCGCCGGGGGCCGGCTGATACCCCACATCGAACTGGCCAAAGCGCACCTGCTGGTGGTGGCTCCGGCGACCGCCAACATTCTGGCCAAGGCCGCGCACGGCTTAGGGGACGACCTTTTGAGTGCAACCATCCTGGCCGCCAAAGGTCCCGTTTTATTTTGCCCGGCGATGAACGTGCAGATGTACAGGAACCCGGCCACCCAGGCGAATATTGCCGCGCTGAAGCGTTACGGCCACCGCGTGCTGGAACCGGGAAGAGGGCAGCTGGCCTGCGGGGAGCAGGGGGAAGGCCGACTCCCCGAGCCGGAGGAAATTTTTGAAGAGATCGCCAGGCTGCTGGGTCCGGCTCAGGATATGCGTGGACTGCGGGTGCTGGTTACTGCCGGCGGCACCAGGGAGCCGATCGATCCCGTGCGCTTTATCTCCAACTACAGCTCGGGGAAGATGGGCTACGCCCTGGCCCGGGCCGCGGCGGCGCGGGGGGCCGCCGTCACGCTGGTTTCCGCCCCGACTGCCCTGGCCCCGCCGGGGGGCGTGCAGGTGGTCTTCGTGGAGACCGCGCAGCAAATGTACGAGGCGGTTCTCGAGCATTTTCCACAGGCGGACATCGTCGTTAAGGCCGCTGCGGTGGCCGATTACCGGCCGGCCAAAACGGCGGAGCAAAAAATTAAAAAAGAAGGGGAAACCCTGGTTATCGAACTGGAAAGAAACCCGGACATCCTTTTCGAGCTGGGCCGGCGCAAACAGCCGCACCAGGTGCTGGTGGGCTTCGCCGCGGAAACGGAAAATTTGCTGGCCAACGCCCGGCGCAAGCTTGCGGAGAAAAACGCGGATTTGCTCGTGGCCAACGACGTCACCCGCCCCGGGGCCGGCTTCGGCGCGGACACCAACATCGTGAAGCTGATTTACCGCAGCGGGGAAACGGTGGACCTGCCCCTCATGGAAAAAACCGCCCTGGCCGACCGCATCCTGGACGCGGCGCTGTCCCTGCGGGAATGACCTGTACGGTGGACCAAGGCCGCTGTAAAGTTTTTGTTGATTCTGGACTCAATTTATCGGCTGACCGGAATAAGCGGTCTTTTTTATTTTGATCAGCATTCATCGGATGTTTAGCCAGGCCGGGTACAATATGGCATAATTTGTATTATAATAGTTATAAACCCATATTTTAGCTAACGAATGGGTGTAGTGTTTATGCCTTTCTACGTTCCCCCGTCCAGGCCCTTTTACCAGCAGGTGGACGAATCGGAAATCGTCATCGACAGCATCACGTTAAAGTTAAACAGGTGCAATACGCAGCGCCTGCCTTATGAGGTGTCGCTGCTCATCCCCAGGGCCGAGATCCGCCGCCGCTACTACGAAGGGGGACAACTTGTCAAAGAAGAGGAGGTAAACTTAAGCGGAATCACCCTCGTGCACTCCCCCCGCTACCCGCCCCGCCGGCACCTGCCGGGTGAAAAGCCGGGTTTCCCGGCGCCTTCCCCGATGCTTCCGCGATCCGCAGGGTCCGAAGAGCCGCCTTCTCCCGCGCCTCCCCCGCCGTTTTTCGCCGCCCGGAAAGAAACAAACCGGGCCGGCCGGCCCGCCGGCGCGGGCCCGCCCCGGGGGCCCGCGCCGAGAATCAGGATTGTCAGCCGGCAGGCAAAAGAAGGAGAATTGCGGGGAGATCGGGAATAAGTTAAAATAAACTGGGGGAAAGAAGAATTGTACGCCGAAGTGCTGGTAGAGCTGCCGGCGCGCCAGGTGGACCGGGCGTTTCATTACCTGGTGCCCGCGCAATTAAAAGATCAGGTGGCGGTGGGAAGCCGGGTGCAGGTGCCTTTTCGCCGGCAAAAGCTCCCCGGCTATGTAATCGGTTTTTCTTCTCCCCCGCAGCTGGACCAGGTGAAGGAAATCAGCGCCGTCCTGGACAAAGGGCCGGTTTTTGACGCCCGGCAGCTGGCTTTCGCCCGCTGGCTGGCCGGCTATTACCTTTGCCCCCTGGTGAGCGCCCTGCAGGCGGTCATCGGGCCGCGATTTTCCGGCGCGCCCAGGCGAGTGCGGGGGCTCTGGCCCGCGGACGCGCACGTTCAAAACCCGCCCGATTTTTCCCGGGCGCCTGCCCAGGAGAAGGCCTGGCGCGCTGCGCTCGCCCGGCCGGGTTTGAGCCGCCGCGCGCTGGCCGCCGCTGCCGGGGTTTCCGCCGCCGCGGTGGATGCGCTGGCCGCCAAGGGGCTGCTGCTTGTCAGGGAGGGCGTAAAAACCCGCTCCCCTTACCAGGTGGAAACAAGAGAACGTCAGCTGGCGCCTCCGCCCCTGACTTGCGAGCAGGAGAAGGCCGTGGAGGAAATCTGCGCCGCTCTGCAGGCGGCGGAGCACAGGGTTTTTTTGCTTTACGGCGTGACCGGCAGCGGCAAAACGGAGGTGTACTGCCGGAGCATTGCACAGGCGCTGGCGCTGGGCCGCCGGGCGATTGTCCTGGTCCCTGAAATCGCCCTTACGGCGCAAATGATCGAGACGTTTTTATCCCGCTTCGGCCGGCGGGTGGCCGTGCTGCACAGCCGCCTCTCCGACGGGGAAAGATACGACGAGTGGATGCGCGTTGCGCAAGGGGAGGCGAGCGTAGTGCTGGGGGCGCGCTCGGCCCTTTTTGCCCCGCTGGACGACCCCGGCCTGATCATTATTGACGAGGAGCACGAGTTTTCCTACAAGCAGGAGGAAACCCCCCGCTACCACGCCCGCACGGCAGCGCTGCACCTGGCGCGCGAACGGGGGGCGGTGGTGGTTTTGGGCAGCGCCACGCCTTCGCTGGAGTCGTTTTACGCGGCCGGCGAAGGATCCTACCGGCTGCTCCGCCTGGACGAGCGCATCGACAAAAGGCCCCTGCCGGACGTGCGGGTGGTGGACATGCGGGAAGAATTGCGCAGGGGGAATAAAGGCCTTTTCAGCCGCACCCTGCTGCTGGCCGTGCAGAGGACCCTGGCCAGGGGGGAGCAGGCGATCCTCTTTTTAAACCGGCGGGGTTTTTCCACCATTGTCGTCTGCCGGGAATGCGGCCTGGTCCTGAAGTGCCCGCACTGCGACGTGTCTTTGACCTACCACACAAACGGCCGGATGCTCTGCCACTACTGCCGCTACACGGCGCCGGCGCCCGCGTTTTGCCCCGACTGCCGCAGCCGGCAGATCGGCTACTTCGGCGCGGGCACGCAAAAAGTGGAGCAGGAGGTGAAGCGCCTGTTCGCCGGGGCCAGAGTGCTGCGCCTGGACAGCGACACCGCCGCGCGCAAAGGCTCCCACCGGGAAATCCTGGCCGCCTTCCGGCAGAAAGAGGCGGACATCCTCATCGGCACCCAGATGATCGCCAAGGGCCTGGACATTCCGTCGGTAACGCTGGTGGGGGTGGTGAACGCGGACACCAGCCTGCACATGCCGGATTTTCGGGCTGCGGAAAGGACTTTTCAGCTTCTTGCCCAGGTGGCCGGACGGGCCGGACGCGGTGAGCTGGGCGGCCAGGCGATCATCCAGACCTACCAGCCGGAGCATTACGCCGTCCGGGCAGCCCGCGAACACGATTACGAGGGGTTTTACCGGCAGGAAATGGAGTACAGGCGGTCTTTGCGCTACCCTCCTTTCAGCCGCCTGTGCCGCTTTTTGCTTTCCGGCACGCGCGCTGCCGAGGTGGAGGGGGCGATTAACGTTTTATACAGCAGGCTTAAAGAGTTCGCCGGGCAGGAAGACGCGGGGCAGGAAGGAATCCAGTTTTTAGGCCCCGCCCCGGCCCCCGTGAGCCGCATCAAGGATTACTACCGCTGGCACCTGGTGCTCAAGAGCCCCCGAGAAGACGCGCTGCGCGCCGCGGCCGCTGCGGGGCTTGCTGCCTGCGACCATTTTACATCCGGCCGGTTGCGGGTTATTATAGATATGGAGCCGCTTAATCTAATGTAGAAGGGTTGGTTTAACTTGGCCGTTTACAACATTGTCCGCTACGGCGAAGACGACGTGCTCAGAGAAAAGGCAAAGCCGATCACGAATATAAACGAAAGCGTCCGCAGGCTGCTGGACAACCTGCGCGATACCATGTACGGCAATATGGGGGTGGGGCTGGCCGCCCCCCAGATCGGGGTTTTAAAGCGAGCCATCGTCGTGGACGTGGGGGAAGGGTTGATTGAGCTGATCAACCCGGAGATCCTGGAGGCCTCTGGAAAAGAAATTGACGTGGAAGGGTGCCTGAGCATCCCCGGCGTGGTGGGCGAGGTGGAACGGGCGACGGACATCCTGGTGAAGGGCTTAAACCGCGAGGGCCAGGAGGTGACGCTTCAGGCCGGCGGCATTTGCGCCCGGGCCCTGCAGCACGAAATCGACCACCTGGACGGGATCTTGATTGTCGACCGGGCGATCAGGCTCCGGAAGATCAATGCGGAGCAGGGGTAGGGAAAATGCGCGTTGTTTTTATGGGGACGCCGCAGTTTGCGGTGCCGATCTTAGAAGCGGTTGTGGATGCCGGCTACAAGGTGGTGGGGGTGGTCACCCAGCCCGACCGGCCAAGGGGCAGGGGGCGCAAAGTTGCTCCTTCGCCGGTGAAGGAGGCGGCCATCAACCGGGGGCTGGCCCTCTTTCAGCCGCCGCGGGTGAGCGCGCCGGAATTCCTGGCCGCCCTGGAGGATTTGCTGCCCGACGTGATCGCCGTGGCGGCCTTCGGGCAGATCCTCCCTCCCGCCGTTTTGAGGGCGCCCAAATACGGCTGCATTAACGTGCACGCTTCGCTGCTGCCCAGGTACCGGGGGGCGGCCCCCATCCACCGGGCGATTATCAACGGGGAAAAAGAAACGGGGATCACCACCGTCTTCATGGACGAGGGCCTGGACACGGGCGACATCCTCCTGCAGGAGGCGCTGCCCATCACGGACGAAGATACAGCGGGCACCCTGCACGACCGCCTGGCGCAGCTGGGGGCGCGGATGCTGGTGAAAACCCTGGACCTGCTGGCGGCGGGCAGGCTTAAGCCCCGCCCGCAGGACCACGCCCGGGCCACCTACGCCCCGGCGCTTACCCGCGAGGACGAACTGATCAACTGGGAGGCCGGCGCCCGGGACGTCTTTAACCAGGTCAGGGGGTTGAACCCCTGGCCGGGCGCTGCCACCATCTTCGAGGGCCACGTGCTGAAAATCTGGCGGGTGGAAGCGGCCGCCGGGGAATCCCTGGCGGCGGGGGTGCTGCCGGGGCAGGTAAGGCTGGCCGACCCGGAGGACGGCCTCATCGTCCAGGCCGGCTCCGGCCTGGTGCTGGTGAAGGAACTGCAGCTGCAGGGCGGGCGGCGCATGAGCGCCCAGGATTTTCTGCGCGGCCATCCCATCCCGGTGGGGACGGTATTTGCGCGTTCGTAAAAGCGGCGGCAGGGCCTCACGAGTCCGGCAAGCGATAAAGGAGCGCATCCCGATGAAAGCGCCGGTGATCATGCAAACACAGGCACACAAGCGACTCTTCCTGGGCCTTTTGGCGGCAAGCCTGCTGGGGATTCTTTTTTTGATTTTCGGCCTCTGGTACCTCTTCTTTTACCCCGCAAAGTCGGCCCTTTACCACACCATTTTTTTGATTATCTTGCTCTTTGTCGCCGGGGGAATCCTGCTCGCCGCCCTGGGCGCGCTGGGGATCGTGATTACCCTGCTGGCCGCGAAAAACTTTCCCTTCCTCCAGGCGCCCATCCGGCTGGCCATCCACCTTTTGTACCCCGCAGCGCTGGCCCTGGGCCGTCTCTTGCGCATCGATAAAGACCGCATCCGCAGCTCCTTTGTGGAGGTAAACAATCAACTGGTTAAAGCGCGCCGGATCAAGGCAGCCCCCGACCAGGTTCTTTTGCTGGCTCCCCACTGTCTGCAGTGGACGGGCTGCCCGCATAAAATAACGGTAGACGTAAACAACTGCCGGCGCTGCGGCCAGTGCTACATCAACGACCTGCTCGAGTTGCGGGACAGGTACGGCATCAAGATGGGGGTGGCGACCGGCGGCACCCTGGCCCGCAAGTACGTGGAGGAGTACCGTCCCAAGGCCATCGTGGCCATCGCCTGTGAGCGGGACCTGACCAGCGGCATCCAGGACGTAGACCGCCTGCCCGTCCTGGGCGTGGCCAACGAGCGCCCCCACGGCCCCTGCCGCGACACCTGCATCCGGATCGAGCGGGTGGAAGAAGCGATCCGGCACTTTATAGGTTAAAATCGACCTGTTTATTGATTTTTGCGGGAGTTTTTGGGAGAGCTGCGGCGGGAACCACAGGAAAAAAATGATAACGGAAAGAGTGATCTATTTTGATTGCGGGAGTCAAGGTAAAAAAGCTCATCCGCCACTGCGACGACCGGGGTTTCTTCATGGAAATACTGCGAGACGACGACGGTCTCCTGGAGCGCTTCGGCCAGGCTTCCCTGTCCAAGGCCTACCCGGGGGTAATCAAAGCTTTCCACTACCACGAAAAGCAGGACGACCTGTGGTTTTTCCCGGCGGGCAACGCCCAGGTGGTCCTTTACGACCTGCGGGAGGATTCCCCCACCAGGGGGGAAACCAACGTCTTTTACATGGGCGAGGATAACCCCATTTTGCTCCTCATCCCCAAAATGGTGGCCCACGGTTACCGGGTGCTGGGCAGCGAGCCCGCCGTCATCGTTTACTTTACGACCAGGTCATACAACCGGGCCGACCCCGACGAAAAGCGCATCCCCTGGGACGACCCGGCCATCGGCTTTGACTGGACGACCCGGCCCCGCTAAAGGGAAAAGCTCAGGGTAAAATTTACGCGCGCAAGATATGCGCGCGCCGGAGGTGCGTTACCTTTGAAAGCCCTCGTCCTGTCCGGCGGCAAAGGCACCCGCCTGCGCCCGCTCACCTACACCACGGCCAAGCAGCTCATCCCCGTGGCCAACAAGCCCATCATCTTCTTCGTTTTAGACCAGATTGTGGAAGCGGGGATCACCGACATCGGCGTGGTCATCTCCCCGGAAACGGGTCCCCTGGTGAAAGAAGCGGTGGGGGACGGCTCCCGCTGGGGGGCAAAAATCACCTACATCCTCCAGGAAGAACCCCTGGGCCTGGCCCACGCCGTCCTTACCGCCCGCCCCTACCTGGGGGAAGACCCTTTTCTCATGTTCCTGGGCGACAACCTGATCCAGGGCGGGGTTAAAAAAGCGGTCGCGGATTTTGCCCGGGAAGCCCCGCAGGCCCTGATCATGTTAAAAGAAGTGCCCGACCCCCGCGCCTTTGGCGTGGCCGTGCTGGACGGCCAAAACCGGGTGGTGCGCCTTGTGGAAAAACCCAAAGAGCCCCCTTCAAATCTGGCCCTGGTGGGCATCTACCTCTTTGCCCCGGCCATCCACCAGGCCATCGAGCGCATCCGGCCCTCCTGGCGGGGGGAGCTGGAAATTACCGACGCCATCCAGGAGCTTTTGCACCTGGGCCACCGCGTGGCGGCCCGCCGGATCGAAGGCTGGTGGCTGGACACGGGGAAAAAGGACGACATCCTGGAAGCCAACCGGGCGGTGCTCGACGCCTACGCCAAAGCCGACATCCGGGGGGAAGTGGACGGCTCAAGCCGGATCACCGGCCGGGTGGAGATCGGGGAGGGCACCCTGGTGAAGAACAGCATCGTCCGCGGTCCGGCTGTCATCGGCAAAAACTGCGCCGTAGTGGACTGCTTCGTCGGCCCCTTCACCGCCGTGGGCGACGGGAGCAGGCTCTTTAACGTGGGGATCGAACACTCCGTCATCCTCGAGGCGTGCGAGCTGAAAGACATCCAGCGCATTGAGGACAGCCTTTTGGGCAGAAACGCCCGGGTCTGCCGCAGCGGGGACGGCCGGCGCGCGCTGCGCATGTTCTTGGGGGACGACGCGCAGCTGGTGATTTGAAGCTCTAACCGAGGAATAGGACTATTGTCCCATAAATAATAGGGCCATAAGTACTGTTGAAAAAACCCAGGTATGGTAAGATAAACCCAGGGGTTTGAGCCCATGATGGAAAGTAAGGAGGAGGACCATCATGGGCCGGCCACCTGGATCGGCGATCGGCTGGTGCCCTGCTGGGCGCGTAATAAGAGGGAGGTAACAGCCGATTCCTTCAAAAAATACTTTCGGCATAAAAAACCTAAAATTAAGTATGTTTTTCGATATCATTTTAAAAATACTTCAACCACTTGGGGGTCAAACTGGGTGCCAGAGTGATTGATTAGTTCCCTCGTTGCTTCTTCCCGGCTCAGCGCTTTGCGGTATGGCCGGTGGGAAGTCATTGCCTCAAAAGCATCTGCAACTGCAATAATCCGGGCGCCCAAGGGGATATTTTCCCGGGCCAGCCCGTGCGGGTACCCGCTTCCGTCCCACCTTTCGTGATGGTGCAAAATGAAGGAGGCCATTTCTCCGTAATCGCCTTGCTTGCCGAATATATTTGCGCCGATAACCGGGTGCCTCTTGACTAAATGAAACTCTTCATGGGTTAGCGGCCCGTTTTTTAACAAGATCTCATCCGGGATGGCAATTTTTCCTATGTCGTGTAAAAGGGCGGCGTTTCGGAGTATCTGGCAAAAAGTCCGGGGAAGTTTCATTTTGCTGGCAATCATTAGAGAATGCCTGGTAACCCTGATAGAATGATTCCTGGTATAAGGGTCGTGCAATTCTACAGTCCGGGCCAAAAGGCGAGCATTCGTTAAATTTCCAACTGTAATACCCGTTTTTACTTTTGCCCTTTCGACGGCCATGGCCGCAAAATAACTAAGATATGCCGCGTACCTTAAATCTTTATCAGTAAAAGGTTCGCTTTTAATCAGTTTAATGAGGCCCGAAGAAATTTTTTTTATTTTGAGCGGGATGAGCATAATGTTGCGGTTATGGAGATACGTAACAGGTTCGGAAGCGTGATAAAGCCAGGCAATTTCTTCTTCGTCGATCGTTATAGTATTGCTTGTAGATGCCACTTTCGCTGCCTTTTGGTTGGTAATTACGGCTAGCATACCTGTTTGAGCCTGGGTTAATTTAAGCAAATAACTTAAAATGTTGTTAGCTACTTTTTCCAGGGCCGATGATCCGGTGTAATTTAAATTTTTTAACTCTCTTAATACTTCCGTGAAGCAAATAAGTTGGCTCATATCCCTTGTATTATCCAGTTCCATTTGTTCCTCCGTCCAACAAAAAAGGCCGTAGGGAGACGGCCGGATGATAAACATCTATGAGATTATACCGGCAGCCCGGCGATCATAGCAAAATGCCTTAGACCCGTAGCTTTGCGTCCCACTCTTTCGAGAGGTTTGCCTTTATCGGTTATAGGGGGTATTCGTTTGTGTTTGAGTACAGAAAAGAAAATATATCATGAACCTACGGGGGGACACGCTCTTTAAAGCAGGCCATTGAGGAGTTGGCGAAGAATAGGGAAGTTACAGCTTTAAAGGTTAGGGGGGTGTGTCTACCCCCCCCCCCCCCCCCCCCCCCC
>DYES01000007.1 GCA_020725585.1 Desulfovirgula sp. | reverse complement strand
GGAGACCGGACTTGAACCGGTACGGTCGTCGAACGACCGAGGGATTTTAAGTCACTTGCGTCTGCCTGTTCCGCCACTCCGGCAACTTAATGCATTTTTATTCTATCACGACAGCGACATGTTGTCAATTAATTCTGGGTTGTGGATCATTCCAGCATTTTGCAGGTATTGTATTATTTTTTGAAATATGGCCGAGTTTTAAAAGGCAGGCTTTTTATAACGAGTATACCTCTTCCCCACTCAAGATGCGTACGCCCTTTGCCTGCAGGGCGGCGATGGCAGCGTCCAGTTGCTCCACCCGGAACACCACCAGGGCCGCCTGGGGAGTTTTCTGAACAAAGGCGTACAGGTACTCGATATTTAAATTTGCTTCTTGCAAAACGGCGAGTACTCTGGCCAGCCCCCCAGGCTCGTCGTCGACTTCCACCGCAATTACGTCGGTGGCGCTGGCGGTAAAGCCGGCCTCTTTTAGAATCCGGTAGGCCAGGTCCGGTTCATTTACAATCATTCTTAAAATGCCGAAGTCGGTGGTGTCGGCAATGGACAGGGCGCGGATGTTAATGTTGTGCTCGCCCAGCACACGGGTCACCTTGGCCAGGCGCCCCGATTTGTTCTCCAGAAACACGGAGATCTGCTTAACTTTTTTCATTTTAGGAGCCCCCTTTCTTAAATTTCCCGCCGGTCTACTACCCGCTTCGCTTTTCCTTCGCTGCGGGGAATGGTGTTGGGTTCTACCAGCTTTACCCTGGCCGAGATGCCCAAAACGCTCTGGATGCGGTCTTGCAGGCGGTGTTCCAGTTCTTCCAGCTGGCGCACTTTGTCGCTAAAGAATTGTTCGGCCACTTCTACCCAGATTTCCAGCTGGTCCAGACTGCCTTTGCGGTCCACCACCAGAAGGTAGTGGGGCTCGGTCTCGCCAAATTCCAGGAGCACGCTTTCCACCTGGGAGGGGAACACGTTTACGCCGCGGATGATCAGCATGTCGTCGCTGCGGCCGGTAATGCGCCTGATGCGCACATGGGTCCGGCCGCAGGGGCAGGGCTCCGGATTAAGCCGGGTGATGTCCCGGGTGCGGTAGCGAATGAGGGGAAAAGCTTCCTTGGTTATGGTGGTGATCACCAGCTCACCCTCTTCCCCGGGCGGCAGCACTTCTCCCGTGTCCGGATCGATGATTTCCGGTATAAAATGGTCCTCGAAGATGTGCATGCCCTCCTTGGCCGGGCACTCCATGGCCACGCCGGGGCCCATGATCTCCGACAGGCCGTAAATATCCAGTGCCGTTAAGTCCAGTTTTTCCTCCAGTTGGCGGCGCATCCGCTCCGACCAGGGTTCGGCGCCGAAAATGCCGGCCTTCAACGGCAGCTTTTTAAAATCCAGGCCCATTTTTTGCCCTTCCTCTGCCAGATAAAGGGCGTAAGAAGGGGTACAGGTGAGAATGGTGGCGCCGAAATCCTGCATCAGCATGAGCTGCCGCTGGGTGTTGCCCCCGGAAATGGGAACCACCGCCGCGCCCAGCCGCTCGGCGCCGTAGTGCAGGCCCAGCCCGCCGGTAAATAAACCGTAGCCGTAGGCGTTTTGCACCACGTCGAATTTGGTGCCCCCGGCACAGACCAGGGACCGGGCAATTAGCTCTGCCCAGATGTTGATATCGTTTTTAGTATATCCCACCACGGTGGGTTTGCCTGTAGTTCCCGAAGAAGCGTGGACGCGCACCACATCGCTCATGGGCACGGCAAACAAGCCAAAGGGATAATTATCCCGCAGGTCCTGCTTGGTCGTGAAGGGCAGGCGGCGCATGTCTTCCAAAGAACGGATGGAGGAGGGTTTAATACCCATTTCCGTAAATTTTGCCCGGTAGTAGGGCACGTTCCGGTAAACCCGCTCGATGGTCAATTGCAGTTTTTCCAGTTGGAGTATTTGCAGTTTTTCCCGGGGTAAGGTCTCGTTCTCGCGGTCCCAGTACACATTGCCTTCTCCTTTCTTAATTGCCTAAGTAAATACTTCCACAGTTAACAAACATGTTCCTGCCTTCTTTTCTTCCGTTTATGTTCCGGCGGTGAAGAGGTGTTCAGAGCAATATCCTGGAAACGGGGAAAGAGGGTCTAACTTATTATTGACATACGAATATTATTAGTTTATAATGGTTATGAACATATGGTATGTATTTTGCTTGCGAATGGCTTGTTGTGCTTATACCCCCTCTTATGAATCACCCGCCTGTAAGCAGGCGGGTATCTTTTTTCAGCCTTTGATCAGTCAGGCTTGGGTTTTGAGCAGCCGGCAAAACTCCTCGGTTATTTCTTCGAGCTCGGCGGTGTTTTTTAAGGCAGAAAGCCATCGCGCGGGGATGGAGGAGTAACCGTAATAAGCCCCGGCCAGGCCGCCAGTGACCGTGCCGGCGGTATCGGTATCATCGCCGCGGTTAACCACTTCAACCAGGGCCTCCTCGAAACTATCCGTGTTCAGAAAGGCCTGAAGGGAGGCGGCCAGAGTATCGAGGGCATTCCCGCGCGGTATTACGCTGGGCGTTCCTTTCTGGACGTTGTGGATAACGTGCCAGAAAAACTTTGTCGGGTGAATGTCCAGGGTTTTGCAGAATTTGTCTGTTTCGTGGAGGGCCTCCGTAACCATTTCCCTTTTGGAGGTTTTTTTCTGCCCGGCGAGGTAAACTAAAAGGTTGTAAAATATACAGCAGGCCATTCCTTCCTGGCTGTAGTGCGTCATTGTACAGATTCGCGCCGACCACTTGGCCATTGCGGGGAGGTTGCCCCAGTAGCCAAAGGTTACCGGCAGCGTCCGCATCAGCCCGCCGTTGCTGTCCAGTTTGTTTAAGGTTTGGGCGGTTAGCCGGGCGGCTTCCTCCCAGTTGCCCAAACGCAGGTAGTTGCGAAAGGACATTAAGGTAGTGTTGCCGATGTCTTTAGGGCCGGATTGATACCAGCGAATAAAGGCCCGGCCGATTTCCTCCACGGGAGAATAAGGGTTGGCCAGGATCCCTTTTGCCACGGCGATAATCATTTGGGTGTCGTCTGTATATTCGCCCGGTTCCAGTTTGAGCCAGCCGCCGCCGACCATTTCATTTAAAACCCCGTATTTTTCCCGGATTTCTTCAGCGCTGAGCAATTCCGCCGGACCGCCCAGGGCATCGCCTACGGCGGCGCCGTAAAAGGCCCCTTTAATTATTTCTCTCATCGTTATTTCCTCCAACAACAATTATACGTAATTTTAGCCAGGAAATATTTTTAATCATATAGGCTTTTATATACTTTATAGTTCCAGATAACCTTGCGAATAAACTGCCTGGTTTCCGGAAAAGGCACTTGGTCCACATTGTTTAGCCGGCTCCAGCCTTCTTGCAAGAGCCATTTCCTGACGTTGCCGCGGCCGCCGTTGTAGGCCGCTAGCGCTAAAACGAGATTGCCTTGAAACTCCCGGTAAAGATCGGCCAGGTACCACGTCCCGATCCGGATGTTGACTTCCGGGTTAAAAAGCTGCTCAGGGTTGAAATCAGCCTGTCCAATTGCTTCGGCCGCCCATTTTCCCGTTTGCGGCATAACCTGCATTAACCCCAGGGCGCCTTTGGGGGAAACGGCCCGGGGGTTAAAATTGCTTTCTGTTTTTATAATGGCCGCAATCAGATAGGGGTCGATATTATACTCTCGCGCATAATGGAAAATTATATCCCGGTATAAAAAGGGGTAAAAAGCTTTGGCGATGCGGCCGGCATTGAAAACTAGAAATAAAATGAGCAGCAGAAATAGAATTCGCACCCAGGCAATTCTATTTCTGCGGCGAAAAAACACAAAAAACCACCTCATATTTTTATTCGCCGGGGAAAAACTTTTTCCTGCTGCATCACCACATCTTTAATAATCCCAGCACAATCAAGATGCATCCTGGAAGGACGGAAAACTGCTTTCCAAACCAGGTGGCACTGAAGCTCCGGCCGGCCAGCAGGCCCAGGTAGGTGAGAAGGATGTGACCAATGCCCACCATGGCGGCGGTGCGGGTGAGGTCAAAACCGAGCAGGCAGGCGGCAAAGCCGGCTCCAAAAGAGTCCATGGCCAGGGCAGCGCCCAATAGAAAGGCTTCGCCCGTGGAAATTTCACCGGAAAGATCCAGGTCGGCGCGCTGGGGCTCCCTTAAGACGTGAATAACCAGCCCCAGGGCGCAGATGCGAATCTGGAGCAGCGTTTTCGCTACCTGGGTTTCGCCGGGGACGCTGTAGGCATTGTGGCTGCTGTTTTTAAGCAGGCTTTGCCCGGCGAACCAGCTGCCGATAAGAAGCAAGATAAGGCCTCCCAGGCGACGGGCAAAAGTTTCGGAGACCAAGCCGGCCAGCAGGCTTCCGGCCAGCATGGAAAGTGTAATGGCCAAAACCGAAAGACCGCTGATGATCAAAAGAGAGGAGAAGGGGAGTTTGATCTTGCGCATACCGTAGGCAACGCCGGTGGCGAAAGCATCCATATTTAAAGCCAGAGCAAAAAGAACAAGCGTAAAAAACTCCACCTCTTTTTAGTCCCCCCGCTGTTTTTTTACCTAACTTTAATTTTATGGGGGGAGAGGCGGTATTGTGCCTGGCCGTCAGTCCTTAAGATTTTTGGCAGTGCGGGCAAAGGTAGGTTCCCCGTCCTCCGAGGCGGGCCCTCACAATGGGCCTGCCGCATTTTAAACAGGGCTCTCCTTCCCGGTCGTGTACTTTAAGTAAATTCTGGTAATTACCTTCATTGCCGTTCCCGTCGACGTAATCCCTAATGCTTGTTCCCCGGTTTGCAATGGCTTCCTGCAAGACTTCCCGGATGGCACGGTAGAGGCAGCTGGCTTCCCGGGGGGTTAGGGTGTGCGACTGCCGCCGCGGGTGAAGCCGTGCCCGGTAAAGAACCTCATCTGCGTAGATATTGCCCAAGCCGGACACAAAGCTTTGGTCCAGGAGCAGGGGTTTGAGCATGGTGCGCCTTTTTTTAAGCTCTCTTTTAAAAAATTCACGCGTGAAATGAGGATCGAAGGGATCAGGCCCCAGACTGCTTAAGCCAGGAAAACTGGCCAAATCGCTTGCCGGCACAAGGGAGATCTGCCCGAACTGGCGCAGGTCCCCGTAGCGAAGCTGACAGCCGTTGTTTAAGTGAAAAATTACGTGCGTATGCGGGGCAACAGGGGTATCCGGCAGGGAGTACACGAGCCTGCCCGTCATGCGCAGGTGGATAATCAGGACAAGGTTTTCGGAGAGGCGGATAAGCAGGTATTTGCCTTTGCGTTCCAGCTTTTTAATCTCCTTGCCGGGGAGGCGGGCCGAAAATTCTTGGGGAGCGGGGTTTTTAATTATCTTCGGTAAAAATATTTCCACCCCCGTAAAAGACAGCCCCGGTATTTTGGTTTCCAGGGTGCGCTTGATCGTTTCCACTTCCGGCAGTTCGGGCATGCTGTCATCTCCTTATGTCTTATGTTATCTGTTACCTTAAAATATGTTACCTGAGAACAAAACATTTACGCCCTGGGCTTGGCGGAATTTTTCAGCTCAAGCGGCCTGGTTTCGTACCAGTTCGGCCCTGCTTTGAGCTCTACAACCAGCGGCACGCTTAGGGTAACGGCGTTTTCCATGCGGTTCCGCACAAGCTGGGCCACTTCCTCCAGTTCCCGGGCGGGTGCGTCGAAAATCAGCTCGTCGTGCACCTGGAGAATCATCTTCGTTTCCAGCTGGCGTTTATTTAATTCTTCATGAATCCGGAGCATGGCCAGTTTGATGATATCGGCGGCGCTGCCCTGGATGGGGGTGTTGATTGCCGCCCGTTCGGCAAAACTGCGTACCGTCCGGTTGGGGCTGAAAAGGTCGGGCAGGTAGCGGCGCCTGTTCAGGATGGTAGTGACGTACCCCTTCTCCCGTGCTTCCGTTTTAATGCGCTCCACGTATTCCTTTACGCCCTTGTAGCGCTGAAAGTAGTTTTCGATGTACTGTTTCGCCTCCTGGCGGGAGACGTTGATGTCCCGGGACAGGCCGTAGTCGCTCAAGCCGTAGACAATCCCAAAATTGACGGCCTTCGCCCGGGCGCGCATGTCGACAGTTACCTCCGCTGCGGCCACGCCGAACACTTCGGCGGCGGTGCGGGTGTGAATGTCCTGTCCGGTCACAAAGGCTTCCACCAGATTCGGGTCGCCCGTCATGTGGGCCAGGATGCGCAGCTCGATTTGGGAATAATCGGCGGCCAGGATTAGGTTGCCTTTCTGACGGGGAATAAAGACCTGCCTGATTTTTCGCCCTTCTTCCAGGCGGATGGGGATGTTTTGCAGGTTCGGGTCGGAACTGCTCAAGCGCCCGGTGGCCGTGACCGTCTGGTGAAAAGTAGTGTGCACCCGGCCGGTCCGCGGGTTGATGAGCGCCGCCAGGCCGTCCACGTACGTGGATTTTAGCTTCATGAGCTGCCGGTGCTCTAAAATCTTACTGATGACGGGGTGCGCGCCGGCCAGCTCTTCCAGTACCTCCACGTCTGTGGAGTATCCCGTCTTGGTGCGCTTGATTACCGGCAGCCGGAGTTTTTCAAAAAGAATGTGGGCCAACTGCCTGGTGGAGTTGATGTTGAACTCTTCCCCGGCCAGCCGGTATATCTCGACAGCAAGTTCCTGGATTCTTTGTCCCAGTTCTTCAGACATGGCGGCCAGGCGGCCTATGTCCAGAGCCACGCCGGCCATCTCCATGTCGGCCAGGACGTATATTAAAGGCATTTCTACCTCGTAGAAGAGCCGGTCAACTTCCATCAAATGCAATTTAGCCCGCAGAATATCAGTTAAGCGGTAAACGGCGTCGGCCCGGGCGGGCAAGGCCCCCGGCCCGCTTGCCGGCAGGACCACATTTAAATTTTCCAGCGCCAGGTCCGGCAAATCCAGGTTAGGCGAACCGGGATTGATCAGATAAGCCGCCACCATCGTGTCAAAGGCCAGATTGCGCAGCTCAATATTGTTTGGCTTCAAGAGCCAGAGGGCGTTTTTGCCGTCGTGAACGATTTTCTCCACGTCCGGATCTTCACAAATCTCCCGCAGCGCAGCCAGTTGTTTTTCGGTTGTAAGCGGCAGATAAGCGATTTGCAGTTCTTGCCGGCTTTCCCGGGAAAAGTCCAGCACCGCCAGGGCTGCTGCTCGGGCTCCTTCGTCCCGGCTGCCCTCTATAGCCAGGGCCGCGCGGCGCGCACGCCGCGCCGCGGCCAGGAACTGTTCCCACTGTCCACATTGCGTTATTTGAGAAAAACCCACCCGGTAAGTGTCTACGTCGTTGGCCTCAAAGATGCTTGCCGCTTTTTCCCTCCCGGACCTGTCTTTTTTCTTCTCCGTTTTATCTGATTGGGTAAGCGAACGGAGCAGGCTTTTAAACTCTAATTTGTTGAAGAAGCTCAAAACCTTCTGGTAATCCGGTCCCTCCCACCGGCACTCCTGCAAATCGACGGTTAAAGGTGCGTCTTGCGTGATCGTGGCCAGTTTTTTAGACAATACTGCCTGCTCCGCAAATTCCTGGATTTTTCCCCGGTGGCGTTCGGGCAGTTGGTAAGCATGATTGATCAGGTTTTCCAGGGAGCCGTATTTTTTGAGGAGAGCGGCGGCTGTTTTCGCCCCGATGCCCGGAACGCCCGGAATGTTATCCGATTGGTCCCCGACCAGCCCTTTAAAATCTGTAAATTGGGCGGGAGTTACGCCAAAGCGCTCCCAGACCTTTCCCTCGGTATATTCCTCTAATTCTGTAATCCCTTTTTTGGTCAGCAGTACTTTTGTTAACGGAGAAACAAGCTGCAGGGCATCCTGGTCCCCGGTCAAAATGATGCTTCTGATTTTCGCCGTTTGGGCTTCCTTAATTAGCGTTCCAATTAAATCATCGGCCTCGTAGCCCTCGCATTCCAGCACGGGAATGCGCATAGCGCAGAGGAATTCTTTGATTAAAGGAAATTGCCCGCGCAGCTCGTCTGGGGTAGCTTTGCGGTGAGCCTTGTATTCCCCGTAAGCATCGTGACGGAAAGTAACTTTACCCTTGTCAAAACAAACCGCCACCAGCTGGGCAGGATGCTCGGCCAGCACTTTTAAAAGCATATTGGTGAACCCATACACAGCGTTGGTAATAATTCCTTGGGTGGTAGAAAGAAGGGGGATGGCGTGAAAAGCCCGGTGGGCCAGGCTGTTGCCGTCAATAACTAACAGAGTGTCGGTCGCCAAAGAAAAACACCGCCTTTTAAGGTTAGCTCTAAAGTAAGTATTTCACCGCAAATAACCGGAATACCTGCTTATTAATTAATTTTGAAGATTTAAAATCTGATTGCGGGAAGTAACTTCGAGAAGGAAATAGGCCCTTCTGAAGCGAACTACTTATGGAAATTTTTGAGGTGGCTGATGTAGTCATGAGGAAAATATTGTTTGTCTTTTCCTTAGCTCTTTTTCTTGTTGTTATTGGTTTTTCTTTTCCTGCGCCGGTGCTGTCTTTCGAAAGCGTCGAGCAGGGGATAGAAGCAGCCTACGAAATCATGGAATATATTTATAACCACCATATTAGCCGCCCCGACGTGGATGTATTGACCGAAGGGGCAATCAGGGGAATGCTGGAAACGTTAAACGATCCCTACACAGAATACCTCAGCCCGGAAGACTTAAGTAAGTTTGTCGGTGCTTTAGACGGAGAATTCTCGGGAATTGGTGCCGAGCTGGCAGCAGGGGAACTTTACCCGGTGGTGACGAAAGTGCTGGCAGATTCGCCGGCGGCAAAGGCGGGTTTGCGCGCCGGCGATCAAATTCTTAAGGTCAACGGGGAAGACGTTGCGGGGCAACCCCTTTCCGGAATTGTCGAAAAGATTCGCGGGCCGCAAGGGACAACTGTGAAATTAACAATCAAGCGCGCCGGAAAAGGGGAATTTAACGTAGAAATAACGCGGGCGGCAATCATCAGCCCAACCTGTGAATGGCGGATGATTTCTCCCGGCACCGGATATATTTATATTCATACCTTCGGCGCCCGCACTTCCCGGGAATTTAAAGAAGCCCTGGAGGAACTGTGGAGAGCAGGGATGAAAGGCTTGATTTTGGACCTCCGGAACGATCCGGGCGGCTACCTCCAGGCCGCCGTGGATATTGCCGGTTGTTTTTTGCCTCCCGGAAAGCTGGTGGTGACCACCATCGACCGCGACGGCGAGCGGGAAGAATATATTACCGCCGGTGCCGGTAATGGGGCTCCATACAATTTACCCCTCGTGATTTTAATTAACAAATACAGCGCCAGCGCCGCCGAAGTGCTCGCCGGGGCGCTTGCCGACCATCAAGTGGCTACGCTGGTGGGAACGCGCTCCTACGGAAAAGGGGTCGTGCAGGCAGTAATCTCTTTGCAGTCGGGCGGCGCGCTGAAAATGACCATTGCCCGTTATTTGACCCCGCGCGGTGTTTCCATTGATAAAAACGGTTTAAGGCCGGACAGAATGGTTTGTACGCCCGAGCTGCAGATGATCATTGCCCGTCAGCTGCTTGGCTCCGCAACCACCAGGCAAGTTATGTTTGCCCTGGATGGGAGCGATGTTTTTTTGGACGGGGAAAAAATCGGCGGAAATTTTCCTCCTTTGCAGTTGGGAAACGAATTTTACCTGCCCTTGCGTTTTACTCTGGAGGCAATTGGTTATGAAGTCGATTGGCAAGAGTCAGCAGCGGTGATCACGGCAAGAGGCAAAGGACAGGAATTTTCCTTTTCGTTGAAAGAAAACAATTTGGCAATAAAAAATGGGGTCTCTTACCTCAAAACTGACTTTTTCAGGCTAATGCATGTCAATATATACCAAAAAGGAAATTATCTTGTCCTGGAAACATAAATTTAGGCAGCAGGAATAGTCCGGCCTGATGTTGAATATTTTTGCCTAGCTGGTGATTGGCTTAAAAAGGGGTGACGCAATGAAAAACAGAAAAAAACCTGCGCCGCAATGTTCTGAGGAAAGGTCCAAAGTAGTTTCCCTGATGCAGTTTAAGTGGCGCCGCGCAGGCCAGATGCTGCGCTATAAATTAGGTGAATTTGCCGACCAGCCGTTTTTCGCGCAGGAGGCGGGCCGGGCCCGGCAAATTTACGTCCGGAGCATCGATCCCTCCCTTGTTGATGAATACGATGAGTTTATTACCGAGCGTTTTTTTGAATGGTTTATTTTTGATTACCGGTTATCCTCCGGAAGAACGGTTTTTGAACTCTTTTCCGAAAATCCCGATTTGTCCGGGGAGGAAAGAGAGCTTTTAAAACAATGGGCGCAGGCCCGCCTTAACTTCTACGAAGTACAGAAGGTTTTACCGGGCAAGGGGGTTGTTTTGCAAGACCTTCTTTGCGGGCGCGTGGTTACGGTTCACGACGCCAGTGTAGCCCAGGAAATATATCCGGGGATGATTTTATTCATGCGGGTATTAAAAGTGGGGGAGGGGTACGAGTTTTCCACCAGCGGCCTCGCTCTGCCCGCAGTTTTTAAAGAATTTTTGCTGGCCAGGATAAATGAGGATTTAAAAGTTTTTTGCCGGAAAAGAAAGCTCTCGCCCAGGGAAGGCGTAGATTTGTTTTTAAAAGAAAATGCCTGCTTATTAAACGCGCTGGTCATCGAACTAGGAGTAAACTACCTTTCTCCCCGCCTGATTAATAATCATGAGCATAGTGATGGCCATGAGGGCGTGGGGCAGATTGCCCGGGAAATTATTGGCGCTTTTTTAGACGATCGTCCTCAAGAGCATTTTGGGCGTTCCTTGCCTGCCGGTCAGGATTTTCCCTGGCCGTCTCCCGGGTGTGCGAAAGTTGCCGACCAGGTTGCCCAAGATCTGAAAGAGCGCGGCTATAACCGCCTGCAAATCAACTCCGCCATGCGCTTGTGGTACGATTATTGCATTCTGGCCCATCCTTCTTTTCGCAAGGCCGCCGTTTGGGTGGCTTCGGTTGTTTATACGATGGCCCGCCTGGAATTCGATAAAAAAATAAACCAGCATGATTTGGCACAAAAATACGGCATTGCCGCCTCGACCATTTCAGCCAACTTCCGCAACCTGTGCCGGACTTTAGAGCTGGTCGCCTTTGACCGCCGGTATTCAACGCGCCGCACGGTTTTGGCAAGTCTTTTTGCAAACTACCCCCTTGATTCAAGGGCCCTGAAAGGTATCAAAGTTTAGGGGGATAAGGTTGGAATTTTTTGTCCGCCTGTTTGAGCTGGTTATCGAAAAAACGGTAGCTTTTATATCATCGTTGGGATACTGGGGTATTGCGGTTGGAATGGCCATCGAGAGCGCCAATGTGCCTTTGCCCAGCGAGGTTATTCTTCCTTTTGGGGGCTATCTGGTATCTACCGGGAGGCTCGAGTTTTTCTGGGCTGCTTTGGCCGGCGCTGCCGGGGGGACGTTTGGTTCTGTCTTTTCATATTTTCTTGGCCTGTGGGGCGGCCGCCCTTTCTTACTGCGCTACGGGCGCTACTTCGGCATTTCCCCCAAACACCTTGCGCTGGCCGAAGACTGGTTTGCGCGCTATGGGGAGGCAACCGTCTTTTTTACCCGCCTGATGCCCGTGATCCGCACCTTTATTTCCCTTCCCGCCGGAATTTCCCGCATGAATTTTGTGCGGTTTGTGATTTACACCTTTTTGGGTTCGCTCCCGTGGTGTTTTTTCTTGACCTATTTAGGTTTGAAGATGGGTCAGCACTGGGAGGATTTAAAATACTGGTTCCACCGCCTGGATGTATTTATTATTTTGGCTGTGTCAATTGCGGCAATTTATTTCTGGTGGAAAAAAAAGGCCCGTTAGGATACCGCTGCGTTTAAGGCAGATCCTTCCTTTCATAAAACAAACCGGAAGTGCTGAAAATAATTCTGGAAAGGAAGGATCTATTTATGCAGAGGGTATTGCTGGCTGCTTTATTTTTCTTTCTTCTCCCCGCCGTGGCTGCCGCCGAGCCCCCGCAAGTTACCGCCGATGCGGCAGTTTTGATGGATGCGACTACCGGGCGGGTTTTTTATGCAAAAAACCTCCATAAGCAGCGCTCCCCCGCCAGCCTGACCAAGATTATGACTGCTCTTTTGGCGTTGGAATATGGGAATTTGGATGATGTGGTGACCGTCAGCTCCCGGGCGGCTTCCGTTTTTGAAGGCTCCGTGATCGATCTCCATCCGGGCGATAAAATCACTTTGCGCAATTTGGTAAAAGCGGCTTTAATTATGTCGGCCAACGACAGCACGGTAGCCATTGCCGAGCACATCGGGGGCTCCGAACAAAGGTTTATTCAGATGATGAACGCGAAAGCCGCCCTTTTAGGGGCTTTCCACACGCGTTACGCAAATACCAACGGATACACGCACCCCAACCATTATTCCACCGCTTACGACCTGGCTTTAATTACCAGGTATGCCCTGAAAAACCCCCAGTTTAGAAAGTTTGTCAGCACCAGGGATGACGTGGTGGAATGGTACGGGCAGCCCAGAAAGGAAACTGTACACAACACCAACCGTTTGCTGCACGGCGGCTACCCTGGCGTCGACGGCGTCAAGACGGGCTCTACAGCCAGCGCCGGCAATTGCCTGATTGCCTCCGCCAGGCGGGGGGGCAGGCGGCTGATTACGGTAGTTTTGCACAGCCAGAACCGCTACCTGGACACCATTAAACTGTTGGATTACGGTTTTAGCCAGATTGAAGCGGTGGCATTGTGTAAAAAGGGAGAGGTGGTCAGGCGCTGCCCTGTCCGGGAAGGAAGATTTCCCGAGGTTTTGGCGGCTGCCAAACAGGGTCTTGTGGTGGACGTTCTTCATGAGGAGCTCCGTAACCTGAAAAGGAAAGTGATTCTTCCGGATTCTTGCCCGGCTCCTGTGCAGGCTGGACAAAGGCTGGGCGAAGCCGTTTTTTACCTGGGCGAAGAGGAACTGGGGCGGGTTGAACTCATTGCCGCCCAGGCGGTGCCGCGCAAAGGGTTGGTGACCCGCCTGCGGGAAAAGTTTTCGGCTCAGCCGTCTTCCTTAACTTTTTCTTGACAATTCGCCCGCTTTTAGAGATAATAAGATTGGAGCTGGGCGGGTAGTTCAGTGGGAGAACGCTTGCTTGACACGCAAGAGGTCGGAGGTTCAATTCCTCTCCCGCCCACCAGAAAATCAAGGGCGAGATAGCGGCGGGGTAGATAATGCTCCCGCTTCGCCTCCTATTCCTGAATGTGCCCGGTTTTTAAGCCGGGCTGATTTACTTTTCGAGATATTTTTGCTTTTTTGCCGCCGCTTTTCTTATGTGTAAATATTCATTGCATCTTTTGGAAGGAGATGACATGGATCTGGCGAACTACCCTTTAGAAAGTTAAAAATAGCGATGCTGCAGCTCCCGTAAAAGCATTCAAGGAGACCTTGGAAAAGTGGGTAAAACGTCCGAGCGGTTCTTCGTAAATGGAGAACCGAAAGCCGGGAACAGTGACGAACACGCCCTGAAGACCAGAAAGTGGGCGATCTGGCTGGTTTTGAGCCTTGCCTATCTGATTGTCTACTTTCAACGTGTTTCCCCGGCAGTAATTGTCGACAAGCTTTTTGTGGAATTTCAGATTGAAGCGGCGGCTACGGTCGGCAGCCTGGCAGCAATTTATTTTTATGCATATTTTTTGATGCAAATTCCTGCCGGCATATTAAATGATACACTTGGCCCCCGGAAGGTCGTCACTGCGGGTGTTCTCACGGCGACTGCGGGGTCGGTCTGGTTTGGCGCCGCCGGTTCCGTGACCGGCTTGTTCGCGGGAAGGCTCCTCGTGGGGCTGGGCGTTTCGGTAATCTTTGTTTCCCTGATTAAGGCCTATTCAGCCTGGTTTCGTCCGTCCGAACTGGGCACAGTGCTGGGCCTTACCGTATCGGTAGGCAACCTGGGAGGAATTCTCGCCGCCTCACCCCTGGCTGGGCTAGTCGACCTTATTGGCTGGCGCCATGCCTTTCTAACGGTAGGGCTATTTTCCCTGTTTGTGGCTGCCCTTTCCTGGTTCGTGGTGCGCAACGGACCGCGCGAAGTTTTCCCCGCCGACTCCGGGGCGTCTGCACGGGCGACCTGCCAGGCCGCATCCTGGATTTTAACGCTGAAAAATATCGCTGTGATTGTCCGCAACCGGCACGTCTGGCTGGCGCTTGCCGCTTCTTTTTGCATTTACGGCCCCTTCATGGCTCTGGTTGGCGTTTGGGGTGTGCCTTACCTGATGCAGGTCTACAGCCTGGGGCGGACCGAGGCAGCTACGGTTATCCTCATGGCTTCCCTGGGGGTGATGCTGGGTACTTTTGGCGTGGGTTTTATCTCGGACCGGGTTGGCTCCAGAAAGAAGGTTTATCTGGCCTTTGCCCTGGCCAACGTTTTGGTCTGGGCGGCCCTGGTTTGGTGGAACCAAGGCATGCCTCCGCTCAAAAGCCTGTATTTCCTTTACTTTATGGTGGGTTTTTGCGGCAATGCCTGCATGCTCACCCCGGTGATAGTCAAGGAGTACTACCCTCTCAATGTTGCCGGCCTGGCTTCAGGCATTGGCAATGTCGGGGGTTTTGTCGGTTCGGCCTTTATGCAGCCCTTCTTTGGCTTCCTGCTGGACATGAACTGGGACGGGGCGGTGTCCGGAGGGGTAAAATTGTATTCCCAGCAGGACTTTCAGTTTGCCTTCGGGTCCTGTTTTCTTTTTGGCTGCCTGGCCGTCATAGCGGTTTCCTTGCTGCGGGAGAGTTTGCAAAAATAAAAATAGCTGTTGATGGTGGCGTTGGTTTTTGGTTTTATTGATGCTAAGTTCTAAGTTCTTAAGAAGGAAATACCCGGTCGGCAGCGAAGTTGTGATCGGGAATTTTGCTTGAAAGCGGGTGGTTGTTTTGGCCAGCGTGAACCGGAAATTGGCCTCCCGGGCACAGGAAATATCGCCTTTTATTGTTATGGACGTGCTGGAGAAAGCGCAGGATATGGAGGCGCAAGGGGAGCACATTATCCACCTGGAGATCGGCGAACCGGATTTCGATACTCCCCAACCCATAAAGGAGGCAGCCATACGCGCCTTAACCGACGGCGACACGCATTATACTTCCAGCCTGGGGAAGCTTGCCCTGCGGGAGGAAATTGCGGCTTATTACTGGAAAAAGTACAAAGTACGTGTTTCTCCCGACCAAATTATCGTCACCTCCGGCACTTCGCCAGGAATGCTGCTGGTTTTTTCCGTGCTTGTAGAAAAGGGTGAGGAGGTTATCCTTCCCGATCCACATTACGCCTGCTATCCAAACTTTATCCGCTACCTGGGCGGCAGGCCTGTTTTTGTGCCGGTGCACGAAGAAGACGGCTTTAAGTACAGGGTGGAGGAAATTAGAAAGCAGATTAGCCCATTGACTAAAGCGGTGCTGGTCAATTCCCCGGCCAACCCCACCGGCGCCGTTTTTAACGCCGAAGAGCTAAGGGCTTTGACGGAAGTAGGACGGTTTATCGTTTCGGACGAAATTTACCACGGTTTGGTCTACGAGGGTGAAGAGCACACCATTTTAGAATTCACCGACCGTGCTTTTGTCATTAACGGCTTCTCGAAACTGTACGCCATGACCGGCTGGCGTTTGGGCTACGTGATTGCTCCCCCGGAGTTTATTCGCCCCATGCAGAAGATCCAGCAAAATCTTTTTATCTGTGCGCCGTCTTTTGTCCAGGCGGGAGGAATTGCCGCTTTGCGGGATTGCGCCGGGCACGTGGCGGAAATGGTTAAATTATACGACCAGCGCCGCCGCTACCTTTTAGCAAGGCTGAAAAAAATGGACATCGCCACCCTTGTCGATCCCACGGGCGCTTTTTACGCCCTGGCCAATGTGAAAAAGTATACCGGCGATTCTTATGCTTTTGCTTTTGAAATCCTGGAGAAAGCAAAGGTGGCCGTGACTCCCGGAATTGACTTCGGAAGCAACTGCGCGGGATACCTGCGTCTTTCTTATGCTAATTCACTGGAAAATATAAAAGAAGGACTCGACCGCCTGGAGCGCTTTTTGGCTCAAAAAAAGGCATAAAGCAGACAGACTAGACAAAGGCAGCGCCGTCTCTTAGGGCGGGCTTTGTAAATGTGGCCGGGTGTTGAAAAATGTTTAAAAAAACTAAAAGAGAACAAAAATCTGGGGCGCCCCTCGTGGGGGCGTCTTAATTTTTCCGTTCCGGGAATACTATATTTTTGTTTTTCTTGTTTTTAAAATCCATTAGTCCCTGGCAATGCCGAAAAATAATTTCGTCCCGGTTGTTTTGTGACAGATTGTTTAAACCCGGGATCACATATACTAGTACTGCAAAAAGGAGGTGAGCGGCAATTGTTTCCGTTTATTGCCGTCGGCGCCATCAATAACGCCGACCTGGTTAAAGAGAGATTAAAGCGGGAATTTAAAATATTAGAAGGAGAAGGCATCAAAGTAAAACTGGAGGAAAGCCCGACAGGCAAATTAACCTTTTTCTTTTGCCGGCTTACTGATTTTGCCGGCTGTCCGTATAATCAAGAGGACGTTCCGGTAATCTTTAGACAATACCTTGCCAGCGCCCTTTCCGATTTAATCCTGGGCACCTGGAAGCGCCTTTTGTTGCGCCAGATTGTCCGCGAAAATTATTATTATTTCGAGCCGGAAGAGCAGGAAATTATTTACGACCTGGCCCGGCAGCATATAAATAAGGGGAAAAATCACGATCCCGACTCCCTTGACCATTTGCGCCGGAAAAGTAAAATCTTAAAAAGTCTGCTGGACTTTTTGCGCCACCACAATCAAATTGTCATTGAAGGATTTATCCGGTTCCGCCTCAAAGAATATATAAGGGATTTGGAAGAAGCCGTGGAAAAGGCCGTAGATGATTATTTGCTGGAAAAGGAGTACAGGGAGTTTATTTCCCTGCTTCAATATTTTGTGGAAATCCAAACGCCGCGCGTTGACCTTGTCCACATAGTGCTTTATTCCGGCGGGGTTTTTAAACTTTATAACGAGCAAAAGCAGCTGATGAAAAGCGATACTTTAGAAAATATATTCGGGAACCTTGTGCCGTGCGAGATTAATTACGAAGACCTGTTGTTTAGCGTGTTGGTTTCTCTGGCCCCCCGGCAGGTGATCTTTCATGCGAAAGAAAGGCAGGAAGCGTCCCTCTTGCTGAAAACCATGAAAAGTGTTTTCCACGGCCGGGTTCAGGAATGTTCGGGCTGCGCGTTATGCAGGGAGGAAAGCGGGTGAAAGCGGCTTGTTTTGGATAGGAATAGCGTTGTTGCCGGTAATCGGCGCTTTGATCGGCTGGACAACCAATTTGCTCGCCGTGCGCCTCCTGTTCCGGCCTTACCGGCCGGTTCGCTTGCCGCTGTTGGGTTACCGCTTTCAGGGGATGCTCCCCAAGTACCGCTTTGAGCTGGCCAAAAAAGTTGGCCATTTAATGCAAAGCGAGCTCGTGCCCATCGACAGCCTTCTGGATAAGCTGCATTCCGAAGAAGTGCGCAAAGAACTGACTCATTTAGCCGAAATGGTGGTTCGCGGCCGGGTTTTGGACAGGCTCCCTCCTTTTTTACCTTTATCCATTAAAAGATTAATAGGCGATTTGATCGCCGAGCAAGTGCATAAAGAATTACCGGCGCTGCTCAATGAACTCTTTATACGCTCGGGCCAGAAGATAAAAGAAGAATTTGAACTGGCGCAGATAATCGAGGAGAAGCTCAGCGCGCTTGAATTGCCGCAATTAGAAAATATTGTTTATCAGGTGGCCGGAAGGGAGCTGCGCTACATCGAAATCCTGGGCGGAATAATTGGATTTTTAATTGGGTTGCTGCAGGCCGGCCTGATTCTTTTATTTAATGTTAATGGTCTATGAAAATCTTATTCAAGACGTCCGAAAATCCTGATCTCTAATTGAAATTGACACTGTTTGCTCATATAGGTTATACTCTTGAAAACAAAATTGATTATCCAAGGGATTTTAACGAAGGGGTTTTGTTCATGGTAAAGGTTACGCTAAAAGACGGCACCGTGCGGGAATATCCTTTGCGCATCACCCTTGCCCAGGTGGCCGGCGAGATCAGCCCACGTTTGGGGAAGGAAGCCTTGGTCGCCTCGGTCAACGGCAGGCTGGTGGATTTGGCTTATGAGCTTACCGGCGACGCTGCCGTGCAGTTTTTTACTTTTGAGGACGAGGAGGGCAGGCAGGCGTTCCGCCACAGCACGGCGCACGTTCTGGCGCAGGCCGTGCAAAGGCTCTTTCCAGGCACCCGGCTGGCCATTGGGCCAGCCATCACCGACGGTTTTTATTACGACTTTGATCCGCCCCGGCCGTTTTCCGCTGAAGATCTCGAAAAAATTGAAAAAGAGATGCAGGCCATTGTCCGGGCTGATTTCCCCTTTCAGCGGGTGGAGCTGAGCCGGGAGGAGGCCCTCAAAAAATTTGCCCAGGCCGGGGAAACCTACAAGGTGGAACTGATTAAAGAGCTTGGCGACGAGGCGGTGATTTCCTGTTATACGCAGGGTGAATTTACGGACCTGTGCGCGGGCCCCCACGTTCCTTCCACGGGCAGGTTAAAGGCAATCAAGCTTACCAGCGTTGCCGGGGCTTACTGGCGCGGCGACGAAAGAAACAAGATGCTGCAGCGCATTTACGGCACGTCCTTTCCGAAAAAATCCCAGCTGGAAGAATACCTGTACCGGATTGAAGAGGCCAAGCGCCGCGATCACCGCCGTTTAGGGGCGGAACTGGATTTGTTCAGCATCCAGGAAGAGGGGCCGGGATTCCCCTTTTTCCACCCGAAGGGGATGATCATCCGGAACGAGCTGGAACAGTTCTGGCGCCAGGAACATTACAGGCATGGCTACCAGGAGATTCGCACGCCGATCATTTTGAGCCGCTCCCTGTGGGAGAGATCGGGCCACTGGGATCACTACCGGGAAAATATGTACTTTACGAAAATTGACGATCAGGATTACGCCATCAAGCCGATGAATTGCCCGGGCTGCATCCTGGTTTACCGCAGCCGCCTGCATAGCTACCGGGAACTGCCGATCAGGATGGCCGAGCTGGGCCTCGTGCACCGCCACGAGCTTTCCGGTGTGCTGCATGGCCTTTTGCGGGTGCGCTGCTTCACTCAGGACGACGCGCATATTTTTATGCTGCCCACCCAGGTGAAAGACGAAATTATCGGGGTCATCAACCTGGTGGATTATTTTTACAAAATATTTGGCTTTCCCTACAAAGTGGAGCTTTCCACCAAGCCCGAAAACGCCATGGGCTCCGAGGAAATCTGGGAGCTGGCCACGAACGCTTTAAAAGACGCCCTGCACGAGAAAGGGATGGAGTACAAGATAAACGAAGGGGACGGCGCCTTTTACGGCCCCAAAATTGACTTTCACCTGGAGGATTGCCTGGGCCGCACCTGGCAGTGCGGAACCATTCAACTGGACTTCTTGATGCCCGAAAAGTTTAACCTTGTTTACATCGGCGAGGACGGGCAAAAGCACCGGCCGGTGATGATCCACAGGGTGATTTTCGGGAGCATCGAGCGGTTTATCGGCATCCTGACGGAGCACTTTGCCGGCGCTTTTCCGCTCTGGCTGGCGCCCGTGCAGGTGAAGGTGCTGCCCATTACCCACCGCCATTTGGCTTACGCTCAGGAGGTGTACGGGCGGCTCCTGAAGGAGGGGTTCCGGGTGGAACTTGACGAGCGCAGCGAAAAGGTAAATTACAAAATCCGCGAGGCGCAGCTGCAAAAAATTCCTTACATGCTGGTGGTCGGCGACCGGGAAGCAGCCGGCGGCTCTGTTTCTGTGCGCCACCGTCAGGGGGGCGACCTGGGCAGCGTGGCTTTGGACAGATTTATCGAGCTGGCCAAAAGAGAAATTAACAACAAGGCCCTTGCTCCGGAACTGGCCAAAGAACCTAAATCCGGGATCGAAGCATCTGCCGGCTGACGGTTCGTGAATACGCTTTTTTCACTTGCCGGCAACGTCGGGCACCTTTATATTCATGTATACATTCACTCCATATTTTCAATTAATTAATTTCGTGGTAACATAATGATGGATTCTAGCTTTGTGGAAAGGATGGCAGGGTGATGAAGGAGCGGAAGATTTACATTGTGGATACCACCTTAAGGGATGGGGAGCAGACCGCCGGCGTGGTTTTTGCCAACCGGGAAAAAATACGGATCGCCAGGTTCCTCGACGAGCTGGGCGTGCATCAAATTGAAGCGGGCATTCCGGTGATGGGCGGCGACGAGAAAGAAGCCATTACCGAGATCTGCAAGCTGGGCTTGAAGGCCAGCATTATGGGCTGGAACCGTCCGGTTATTCAAGACATCGAAGCCTCTTTGGAATGCGGTGTGGATGCCGTCGCCATTTCCATCTCTACTTCCGATATCCACATTAAATATAAACTGCAGACCAGTCGGGAGTGGGTACTGGAGCAAATCGTAAAGGCGGTTGAATTTGCCAAAAGACACGGGCTGTACGTTTCGGCGAACGCAGAAGACGCTTCCCGAACAGATATGGACTTTCTCCTCCAGTTCGCCAGGGCGGCCAAGGAGGCGGGGGCGGACAGGCTTCGTTACTGTGATACCGTGGGCATCCTGGATCCCTTTACCACTTATGAGCGGATTAAAACGATTATCGACAACGTAGACATTGACGTTGAAATGCACACTCACAACGATTTCGGCATGGCTACGGCTAACGCCCTGGCGGGTGTGCGGGCAGGCGCCAATTGGGTGGGCGTAACCGTGATTGGCCTGGGCGAGCGAGCGGGCAACGCCGCGTTGGAAGAAGTGGTCATGGCTTTAAAGCACCTGGCCGGGATTGACCTGGGATTTAAAACGGAGATGTTCCGGGAAGTGGCCGAATACGTTTCCCGGGCGTCGGGAAGAGAACTGCCTGCCTGGAAGGCAATTGTCGGCTCGAACATGTTCGCCCACGAATCAGGCATCCACGCCGACGGGGCGTTAAAGAACCCCAAGACTTACGAAGCATTCCACCCGGAGGAGGTCGGCCTGGAGCGCCAGATTGTCATCGGCAAGCACTCCGGCACGGCGGCCCTAAAGGCCAAATTTGCCGAATACGGGATTCACTTAAGCGAATTCAAGGCACAGGAACTGCTGGCGAAAGTGCGCTCTTATTGTGTTTCCTTAAAACGCCCGCTGTTTGATAAAGAATTAATGTATATCTATGAGGATTACTTCGGAGAATAACCATAGCCGCTAACGCCGGCAGGATTTTTAAAGGCAAAAAGGGGGGTTGAAAAAACCCCCCTTTTTTCGTTCAAAGGGCGCCGGGACCCGAATGTTTTGGCGGGTTCAAAGGCGCTTTTTTATGCATAAAAAAACTTTTGTTTAATAATAATAACCCTGTAGTCTTTTTACTTTTTATCGGAAGGGGGAGAAAAAAATGGCTTATCCAAGCAATTTTGGAGACTGGCAGGGGAGACTTAAAGCAATGCACGACGCAGATTACCCGGGAGGGGTAGTGGTCGATCCCACTCCCATTACAGCGGGCGAGGAAATTACTATTCTCTACAACGGATTGCTGGCAAAAAACGGCGCCGACCAGGTCTACCTCCACATTGGCTTTGGCGACAGCCGGAACTGGAAAAACGTCACCGACCTGAAGATGTCGCGCACCGGCTGGGGGTGGGTGAAGACTATTGAAATGCCTGCCCAGAGCCGCTTTAACTTTTGTTTTCGGGACAGTGCCCACAACTGGGATAACAACAACGGGCTGAATTGGAGTTTTGAAATTCACGACGGGCGGCTGCCGGAATTTGAAAAAGGGCGCAAATAACCTTTTTTAGGTGGGTTTTGGATGCGGATAATCATGCTTTCCTGGGAGTACCCGCCAAAGACAGTAGGAGGAATTGCTCCCCATGTTTATGATTTAACTTCCTCTCTGGCTTCCCTCGGGGAGGAAGTATATTTGATTACCTGCGGCGAACCCGGGATTCCTGAATACGAGCGGGTAAACGGGGTGGAAGTGCACCGGGTGAACCCCTACCAGGTTTCTTCCCCCGACTTCGTTACCTGGGTTGCGCAGTTAAATGTGGCCATGCTGGAAAGGGCCGTTCCCCTTTTGAACGAATTAGAAGGCGCGCACCTCATTCATGCCCACGACTGGCTGGTGGCCTATGCGGCGAGGGCCCTAAAGCACGCCTACCGTTTGCCATTAATTGCCACCATTCACGCTACCGAATACGGCCGCAACTATGGTTTACATAACAACACCCAAAGGCATATCAGCGACGTGGAATGGTGGCTTTGTTACGAGTCGTGGCGGATAATTTGCTGCAGCCGTTACATGAAGAATGAGGTGCGTTACGTTTTTCAGGTCCCCGAGGATAAAATCAGGGTGATCCCCAACGGCGTGGATCCGGGTAGGTTTGCCTTCCGGAAGCAGGGAGTGAGCAGGGATTTTTACGCCGCCGCCGACGAGCAAATCGTTTTTTATGTCGGTCGGCTGGTGCGGGAAAAAGGTGTACAGGTGCTGTTGGACGCGGTCCCTAAAATTCTTGCCCACTGTCCGAAAACCAAATTTATTATCGCCGGAAAGGGTCCTTACGAAGGAGAGCTGCGCCAGCAGGCCAACCGGCTGGGGATCGCCCAAAGGGTTTATTTTACCGGCTACATTGACGACGGGGAGCGCAATTCTTTGTACGGCTGGGCCGATGCAGCCGTTTTCCCCAGCCTTTACGAGCCATTTGGCATCGTTGCCTTAGAAGCGATGGCCGCCCAAACGCCGGTGGTTGTTTCCGACACGGGCGGCTTGGGCGAGATTGTGGAACACGGCGTGGACGGCTTAAAGGCCTATCCCGGCAACAGCAACTCGCTGGCCGATATGATCATCTGGCTTTTAAAGGACTCTTTATTGAGGGAGAGGTTGCGCGCCAACGCTTTTCGGAATATCCAAAAAAAGTTTAACTGGCGGCAAATTGCCTGGCAGACCCGGGAAGTATACCGGGAGGTGTGGAACGAATACCGCCATTCCCCCTGGTATGCGGCTCCCTGGCAGCGCCAGAGGCTGTTTAACCGCTTCGCGCGTCTTTTAGCCCGGGCGTGAAAATCCGGGAAATTATTGAGGAGAGTGGTTGATTTTGAAAACGATCATCATGGCCGGCGGCGAAGGATCGCGCCTGCGTCCGATTACCTGCGGCCGTCCGAAACCAATGGTGCCGGTGGCCAACAGGCCGATGATGGCGCATATTGTCGACCTGCTGAGAAAACACGGATTTACGGAAATCGGCGTCACCCTGCAGTACAAGCCGGAATATATCCGCAGCTACTTCGGCAACGGAGCGGAATTCCAGGTCAACATGCGGTACTTCGTCGAAGAAGTGCCGCTGGGCACGGCGGGGAGTGTAAAAAACGCCCAGTCTTTTCTTGACCAGACTTTTTTAGTGATCAGCGGGGACGCTCTTACCGACATCGATCTTTCTCGCGCAGTGGAATTTCACCGCAAAAAAGGTGCTCTGGCTACGCTGGTCTTGACGCGCGTCAATTGCCCTTTAGAGTACGGGGTTGTGATCATTGACTCTGGTGGAGCGATCACCCGCTTCCTGGAAAAACCGGCCTGGGGAGAAGTTTTCAGTGACACGGTTAATACGGGGATATATGTCTTAGAGCCAGAAGTGCTGGATTATATACCGCCGGGTGAAATGTTCGACTTCAGCAAGGATTTGTTTCCTCTTTTGCTTCGGGAGAAAAAACCTTTGTTCGGCGTCGTGCTGCCCGGATACTGGTGCGATGTAGGCAACCTCGCCCAGTACGTCCAGGCCCATCAGGACGTTTTGGCGGGGCGGGTGCAGACGCTCCTTCCGGCTCAAGAGCTGGCCCCCGGCATCTGGGCAGGGCAAGGGGTAGAAATCCATCCGCAGGCGCGCATCAAGGGCCCGGTTCTAATCGGGGACAACAGCTACATTGGCAAAGAAGCGGGGATCGAACCTTATACGGTAATTGGCAACGGCTGCTTGCTTCAGGAAAAAGCTTTGCTGAAAAGAGCCGTGCTCTGGAATAACGTCTACGTGGGGACGGGCGCGCGCTTGAGCGGCGCCGTAGTCTGCAGCCGCGTGCAGGTGCATGCCGGGGCGGAAGTCTACGAAGGTGCGGTGATTGGCAGCGATTCCGTCCTCCAGGAGCGCAGCGTGATCAAGCCAGACGTGAAGCTCTGGCCGAATAAGCTGGTGGAAGCCGGGGGCGTGGTCAACAGCAGCCTTGTATGGGGGACCCGCTGGCCCAAGAAAATTTTCGGCCTGGAAGGCGTAACGGGTCTTTTTAACGTGGAGATTACGCCGGACTACGCCACGCGTTTGGGCGCCGCCTTTGGCGCCGCGCTGGGCGGCGGTTCCGAGCTCGCGGTAAGCGCCGACAGCTATCCGTCTTCCCAGATAATCAAGGAAGCCCTTGCTGCGGGGCTCCAGTCGACAGGAGCCAAAGTATACGATCTGGGCATGGTGATTACTCCCATGCACCGTTTTGCCGTACGCTGCCTAAAGCTTGCCGGGGGGGTGCACGTGAAAATTTCTCACCGCCGCCCGGATCAGGTTACGCTGGTCTTTTTAAACGGGAAGGGCGGGAATATTTCCCGGAGCATGGAAAGAAAGGTGGAGACTCTTTTTTCCCGGGAAGACTTTCCGCGTGTTGACGTGAGCAGGCTTAAGCCCAGGGAATTTGTCTCCGGGATAACGGAAAGCTATCTGAACGGATTGCTCGGGAAAATTGAGCTTGCGTCTTTGCGCAAGGCGCGAATGCGTTTGATTTTGGCCTACGATCCCCGCAACTTGGGTACTTTTGTAGAAGCTCTCGGCCAGGCGCTGCAGGTGGAAATAGAAAACCTTGATTTAAGCGGTTCCGAGGATTTTCCGTTGAGCTGGGAAAATTACCTGGAAAACCTGTCCTACCTGGCCGAGAAGGTATACACCGGCGGCGCCAACGCCGGTGCCATCATCGATCCCAATGCTGACCGTCTGGTGCTGGTGGATGAACGGGGGAGGATAATTCGGGACAGCCTGCTCACGGTTTTGCTTGCGCTCATCACTTTAAAAGCGCACCGGGAGCCCGTAATTGTCCCCGTCACCGCCCCCCGGGCGGTGGAAAAACTGGCCCAGCGGTACGGCGGCCGGGTGGTGCGCACCAAAACCGCCTTGCCGGATTTCCTGGAGAAGGTTCTGGGGCAGGGTGAAAATCACCAGGATAACTCCGGGATGCCGGGCCAGTTTTTGCTGAATTTTGATGCTCTGGGCGCCTTGACAGGGATTTTAAGTTTTGCGGCTCAAAACCGCGTTTCCCTGGGTGACCTGGTTGACGAGGTTCCCTCTTTTTACATGTCCCAAAAGGAGGTGCCCGTTTCCTGGGAGGCTAAGGGGCGGGTTATTCGCAGTCTGATTGAGCAGCCGCCGGAAGAAGAAATGGAGCTCTTAGACGGCGTAAAAGTATTCCATCCGAACGGGTGGGCGCTTGTCTTGCCCGACCCGGAGGAGCCCGTTTGCCGGGTGTTTAGCGAAGGGGTTTCCATGGAAATCGCCGAGTCGCTGGCAGATTTTTATACAGAAAAAATACAGCGGCTTTTAAGTACGAACTGATCTTGGAAGCTGGAGCTCGCATCAATTTTGCTTGTGAACATCCTCGCGGCGATAAACCCGATAATCCATCTCCGGGAAAAGATTGTTTTTTTCCTCCAGCCATTTTAACCAGCCTTCGTCCAGGTAACGGTACTTGATCTCGTCATAGAGCCGAAAAAAATTTAACAAGTGGGTCTTGGTCCGGCTAACCGCGTATTTAACCATCGTCCCCGTACTCATAATAAAGGCCCAGTCGCTGCTCTGAGCCAGCATCAGTTCTCTTGCTGCCTGGTTGAGCGCCCGCCTGAGTAGTCCCCCGGCGTCAGGATGGTTATGGGCCAGTTCGATCATTCTGGCCGCGGCCATATGGAGGTGGCGGTAGATCCAGTCGTTGGCCTGGCAGAGCCACACTTCGTGGTATCCTTTGTTGCCCCAGCTGGAGGTGCAGGGCCGGGCCACCTGATTACAGGGAAAGCGCTGCAGGTAGTCGCCCGGAGTGATTAATTCGATGGTATCCTGATCATAAGTTATTTTCCGAATGAGGTACTCCAGCCACTGGGGGCCCTCGTACCACCAGTGGCCGAAAAGTTCGGCATCGTAGGGAGCTACGATCATGGGCGGCCGGTCCATGAGCGTGTTCAGATACTTGATTTGCAACTCCCGGTTAAACATAAAATTGCCGGCGTGGACCGCCGCTTTTTCCTTTGCCCAGGCAGGTACGTAAGGTTCCTTATGGTTGGTTCGGCCGGTGATCCGGTAATACTTGATCCCCGTGCTTACCCTGATCCCATCCGGGTGGATGTACGGCTTGATGTATTCAAAGTCCAGATCAAAACCAATGTCCCGGTAATATTCGCGGTAATCGAAATCTCCGGGATATCCTTCCTTAGCGCTCCAAACCTGTTTTGACGATTCCGGATCGCGGCCGAAGGCGGCGACTCCCGACGGGCAGTAAATGGGCGCAAAAACACCGTAACGGGGGCGGTGGGAAGCAAACAAAACGCCGTGGGTGTCAGTAAAAAAATAACGAATGTCAAACTTTTTCAAAATGTCGTCAATCCCCGGCACGTACCCGCATTCCGGCAGCCAGATGCCTGTTGGTTCCCGGCCGAAAAATTTTTTATACTGGTTTACGGCAACCGCAATTTGCGCCTGGACGGCTTCCGGCTGGGTCATCATCAAGGGTAAATAACCGTGCGTGGCAGCGCAGGTTATTATTTCCAGCCGGCCAGCGTCCTGAAATTTTCGGAAGGCGTTAATCAGGTTGCCCTGGTATTCCTGCTGGTAAAGGCGCCTGACGTCTCGGAACTGCTCCTGGTAGATCAGCGCCATTTCGTGAAAAGGGGTGTGGTATGTCCTGCCCACTTCCTTGTCGGCAAGTTCAATTAACCTGTCCAGGTGGCGCAAATAACGTTCTTGCAGCAGGGGATCCACCAACATAGAAAGGAGCGTGGGGGATAAAGAGATGGTGATCCGAAAAGGGATCCCCTCCCCGGTCAGGCGTTCAAATACTTTCAACAAAGGGATGTAGGTTTCGGTGATGGCCTCGTACAGCCATCTTTCCTCTAAAAAATATTCCTGCTCGGGGTGGCGCACATAGGGAAGATGAGCGTGTAAAACCAGTGCTAAATAGCCTTTTTTACCCATAATCTATTCTTCTCCCTCTTTTCATTTCCTGGCTGCAGGATACTTCTTCACGATTTACTTTTTGTCTTTGATTCCTTCTTTGTTCTTGTGGCTTTTATACTTTTTATACTTCTTTATGTTTTTTGCCACTGTCCAGGAGAGCCTACACCCAGGGGCAGAGCTCCTGCTCTTTGCGCCATTTCCTCGGCAAGCATTGGCGAACCATGTCCAAACTGGTAACGATAAGAGCGGTAGATTCCTTCGATCCACATCCATTCTTCATCTATACATTCGGATATGGAGGCTCTTGGCGTGGTAACCACGTTCGAACGAAGCAAGGTGACAAATCTGCCATCAGGAAACCTGCGGCCAAGGTCGACGTAAAAGGTATGGTCCGGTTCCCCCACGTTAATGTGCCAGTTGTCGGCCTCTTCATTAATGCCAATATCTACATAAGAGGAAATTTTTTGCTCTCCGGGATTTACCCCGGTAACATCGTAAACTCTGAGCACCGGCTGCGAATTAGCCCAGGCTGCCGGTCCGTATGCGGCGCTGAATTCTTCCTGTTTGGTGGCGGTAATTTCCCAGTAGGCATAAAGCCAGTAAGGATCCCTCGCCAGCAGTACCAGGCGGTCGACTCCGTAAGAAGTCGGCAATTGTGGTTCGACGGGGGGCGCCGGCATGTCAACCGGCAGGCTCAGTTCTGTGGAAAATTCTTCTTTGAATTCCGGTATTGTTAAATCTGGCCTGGTGAAAACAGGTTTTTTTTCGGGTTGCCGACCCTTTTTGCCTGCCCATAAAAAAATGAAGGCAAGCAATAACAAGGCCCCGAGGACCCAGAAGAGAAGAAGCAATGCTGTAACCTCCCTTTGTAAGATGGATCAAAATAATTTTCAGAGCCAGGTGGAATAATGGAATTATCTTGATTTTTTTTATTATTGCCATTGCTCTTTGGGTTTATGACCGGAAATAATATTTGTTTTCTGGAGGGGTTGGTTTGCCCAGGGAAATAGTGCTAGGTAACGGTAATATTTTGGTGAATATAGATAAGTCGTTGAATATCAGAGATTTTTATTATCCTTTTGTCGGCATGGAAAATCATGTTATGGGCCATAAATGCGCTTTGGGTGTTTGGATTGACGGTGATTTTTCCTGGGTCAGCGAGGGCAGCTGGGAGATTTGTGCCGGCTACCGCCCTTGCACCCTGGTTGGCGAGTCGTCCGCCCGGCGCAACGACGCGGGGTTAGAATTAAACGTTTTGGACGTTGTTCACTACGAAAGAAATATTTACATAAGAAAAATAAATGTTTGCAACCTTTATCACTGCCCGCGGGATTTGCGCCTGTTTTTTCATAATGACTTTAGTTTGGGCGGATCGGACGTAGGCGATACGGCGCTCTACGATCCAAATACAGGCACGCTTTTGCATTATAAACGTCATTATTATTTTTTATTTAACGGGCGCTGGGGAGGGCAGGGGTTTTTCCAGTTCACCACGGGCATTAAAAGATTTGGACACCGGGAAGGCACCTGGCGTGATGCGGAAGACGGCTGGCTGGCCAATAATCCCGTGGCCCAGGGTTCGGTAGACAGCACAGCCTGCTTTCGCCTCGAGCTTCCCCCGTATGGTCAGGAGGTGGTATATTACTGGATTATCGCTGGCGGCAGCTTGAAAGAGGTGCGGGAAAACAACCATTACGTCATAACGTACGGACCGGAAGCGCTGCTGAAGGCAACAGAAAAATACTGGTATAATTGGGCGCATAAGGATAAACATGATTTTGCCAGCCTCTCCCCTGAAATTGAAAAATTATATTATACCAGCCTGCTCATCTTGCGGACCCAGATTGACAGCCGCGGCGCCATCCTGGCCGCCAACGACACAGATATAATGATTACCAACCGGGATCATTACTCCTACCTGTGGCCGCGGGACGGGGCACTGGTGGCCCACGCCATGGACCGGGCCGGCTATCCGGGGGTAACCAGGCCTTTTTACCTCTTCTGCAGCCGGATCTTAAGCGAGGAAGGTTTTTTTTGGCCCAAGTACAACCCGGACGGTTCTATCGGATCGAGCTGGCATCCCTGGACAAAGGATGAGTACGGCTATCTGCCCATTCAAGAAGACGAAACCGCCCTGGTGCTTTGGGCTTTGGGCCGTAATTATGAGCTTTACAAAAGCTTTGAGTTTGTAAAATTACTTTATTCTTCGTTGGTTATTCCGGCGGCTGATTTTTTAGAAAGGTACCGGGATTTGCGCACGGGTCTGCCGCTTCAGAGCTACGACCTGTGGGAGGAACGAAGGGGGGTTTTTACATTTACGGCGGCTGCCGTCTACGGAGGGTTGCGGGCGGGAACTTATTTTGCCAGGCTTTTTGGAGACGAGCAAAGCGCCCGGCGGTGGGAAACGGCGGCCCGGCAAATCAGGGCGGCGACTTTAAAATACCTTTACAGTAATGACCTGGACCGCTTTATCCGCGGCGCCAGCTTTAATGAAAAGGGGGAACTGGAAAAGGATTTTACTCTGGAGAGCAGCCTGTACGGCGTTTTTGCCTTTGGCCTTTTGCCGGCCGGCCACCCGCGGGTCAGGCGCACAATGCAGGCTGTGGAAAAGTTTTTATGGGTCAATACGGATATAGGGGGCATCGCACGCTACCCGGGAGATTATTATTTCCGGCGGTCACCGGATGTACAAAAGGTACCGGGCAACCCCTGGTTTATCTGCACGCTGTGGCTTGCCGAGTGGTATATCGAAGCGGCCCGCACCCGGGAGGAATTGCAACGGGCGCGAAATCTTTTGGAGTGGGCGGCAAAAAGGTGCAGCAAAAGCGGAATCATGGCCGAGCAGTTGCATCCTTTTACGGGGGAGCAGCTTTCGGTAGCTCCTTTAGCCTGGTCGCACGCTACCTTCGTGCTGACGGTGAAAAAGTACCTCGAAAAAATAAAGGAGTTTGGAAAGTCCTAAATACTGACTATATTTTCCGGCCTTTCTCCGCTTAAAAATTTTTTGATGTCTTCGGTGATGAGCCTGGCGGCGCGGACCGGCGTCTCGCGGGTTTTGCCGCCCAAATGGGGAGTAATCAGGACATTTTTTAAGCCCAGCAAGGGGTTGGTGGGAGCCGGCGGTTCTTCTTCTAAAACGTCCAGGGCCGCTCCCCGGATCTTTTTTTCCGCCAGGGCTTGATAAAGAGCCTTTTCGTCTACCAGCTTTCCCCGGGCCGTATTAATTAAATAGGCGCTTTTTTTCATCATGTTTAATTGTTTTTCTCCGATCAGCTTAACATTTTTTTCCGTAAGCCGCTGGTGGAGGGTCACGAAATCAGCTTCTTTGAGTAGTTCTTCCAGGGTAGCCGGTTGGGCGCCCAGGCGGTAGATTTCCTCCGGCCGGGCATAAACGCTGTAAACCAGCAGGTGCATGCCGAAGGCTTTTAGCCTGGCGGCCACCTCCCTGCCTACCCGCCCGAAACCGACGATCCCGGCCGTCTTCCCTTTTAGCTCGCTTCCTTCCAGGCTGGTGCGGGCGCTGTACTCCCAGGCGGCCGGGCCGACACTCCTGGTCAGGGCGTCCGCGTGGATGATGTTCCTGGCCAGGGCCAGCATCAAGCCGATGGTTAGTTCAGCGGTCGCTTCGCTCGCTCGGCCCGGAGCGTTGATCACCGGAATTCCCCGGCTGGTGGCGGCGGACAGGTCCACATTGACCGGGTTGTTTCTGGCGCAGGCGATCAGTTTGAGGTTTGGTGCCTTGTCGAAAACATCTTCCGTGACGGGTGCCTTGTGCACCACCAGAATGTCCGCCCCCGTGATCTGGAACGAAAAATCGGAGCTTTTCCCGTAAAATTCTCTGACGGAAGAGGAAGAAGCGGTCAGCGAGGATGTTTTTTGGATCTTGATCGTGGTAATATCAACCTGATCTGGAGGAAGCTCCTGAAAAAGTGCTTTCTCCAGGGCGCGGATGGTAATTGTCTGATCGTCGATGATTAAAAGCTTGAACATGCCCAGTTCCCCTGTTTAACTTAAATATAAGGATTAGTTTAAACATCAAGTAATTATAACATGAAAACCTCGTGCCGGAACAGATCTCCTAAACAACGGCACTTGCTCATCTTTTGTTATCTCCGTGGTGTCTTTTGTTTATTTTTGGATCCGAGAGGATTTTTTAATGATCATGGCGAACGATCAAGCGAACCCACAATTGGCGAGGTGGGCACATGCGGTGGAGCCAGGCCACTGATGTAGGCAGGACACGGCAGAGCAACGAAGATTATCTGGTCGCCTGCCCCGATCTCGGCTTTTTTGCCGTCGCCGACGGCATGGGCGGTCACCGGGCGGGGGAGGTGGCCAGTAAACTTGCCCTCCAGGCGTTGAAGCGCTTTCTGCGCGCATCTTTAAGCGGCTGTGTAGATATCGGGGTGCTTTTGGCCCAGGGGGTGCAGGAAGCAAATCGTTTGGTTTACCAAATGTCGGCCAGTCATCCCGGTTGTCAGGGCATGGGGACAACCTTAAGCAGCGTGGTTATTCGGGGCAGGCGCCTTTACCTGGCCCACGTGGGTGACAGCCGGGTATATTTGCTAAGCCAAGGGAGCATTGTTCAGTTAACCGAGGATCATTCCGTGGTTCAGGAAATGATTAGAAATGGGAAGATTACTGAAGAGCAGGCGAAACAGCACCCGTACCGGCACGTCCTCACCCGCGCTTTGGGCGTAGAGCCCGTGGTGGAGGTGGATACCCTCCGGTTGACGCTCAAGCAAAAGGACGTGGTTCTTTTATGCACTGACGGCCTGTCGGGTTTGCTGGACGAGAGTGAACTTTCCAGGATTGTCTACAGTAATCCTAACCTGGACCAGGCGGTCCGCACTCTGGTGGAGTCGGCGCTGGCAAGGGGCGGCACGGATAATATTTCCGTGATCCTGGTGGCGGTGGAGTGAAAACTAATGGTCGGTAAAATACTTGGCAACCGTTATGAAATAATTGAGGAACTGGGCGGCGGAGGGATGGCCGTTGTTTATAAAGGGCGGGACAACTTTCTCAACCGGCTGGTCACCATTAAAATTTTGCGCCCCGAATTTACCGTGGATAAAGATTTTGTCAGCCGCTTTCAGCAAGAGGCCCGGGCCGTCGCCCGTCTTTCCCACCCCAACATCGTCGGCATTTACGATGTGGGCCAGGAGGAAAACATCTATTACCTGGTCATGGAATACGTCCACGGTGATAATTTAAAGACGATCATTAAAAAAGAAGGACCGCTCCCTCCGGAAAGGGCCGTGCGCATTGCCGGGCAGATTTGCGAGGCGCTCCAGCACGCCCATGAAAATAACATCGTGCACCGGGACGTTAAGCCGCACAATATCCTGATCACTTACGGCGGGTGGGCAAAGCTGACCGATTTTGGCATGGCGCGGGAAATCACCACGGCCACCCTCACCTATACCGATACAATCATGGGTTCCGTTCATTACCTTTCCCCCGAACAGGCAAGAGGCCAGGCGGTTGGTCCGAAGTCGGATTTGTATTCGCTGGGCGTTGTTCTTTATGAAATGTTGACCGGCGTCGTACCGTACCGGGGAGACAGCCCGATCGCCATCGCCATTAAACACATCCAGGAACAGCCGGAACTGCCCTCGAAGGTAAACCCGGGCATTGCTCCCCGGCTGGAAAAAGTAATTTTAAAGGCCATGAGCAAAGATCCCGCCCTGCGTTTTTCGTCTGCCAGGGAAATGGGACGTTGTTTGCAGGGGGCAGTCAGGGAAGAAAATTATCTGGCTGCCGGGAGGCGGGAGCCTGTGAACGATTTTGATTTTGAGGAGGAAGAAGATCTAAGAGAGCTGAGCCCAAGGCGCAAACTGCGCCCGCTGGGATGGATTCTGCTGGGTATCTTCATGGTGGCCTGCCTGGCCGCCGGCGCGTTTTTGTTTTCCAGATATTACTTGAATGTTCCGGAAATTCAGGTCCCGGATGTGGTTAATAAAAGCCTTCCGGAGGCTGAAGAGATGCTGTCCGGTTTGGGGCTGCGGGTGGCGGTGAGCAAGAAGCACCACCCGCAGGTTCCGGAAGGGTACGTGATTGATCAGGACATTGGACCGGGGGACCCCAAGGTGAAACCGGGGAGGGAAATTGCCCTTACCGTGAGTTTAGGCCCGGATCTGCGGGAGGTGCCCGACCTTTATCAGCTCAGCGTGCCTGATGCCAGGGTGAGGCTGGCCGAGGCCGGGTTGCAAATGGCCGAACAAATCCAGGAAGATTATCACGACCAGGTTCCGCAGGGTTATATATTTCGCCAGGAACCCCGGGCCTATAGCAAGCAGCCCGAAGGCGCCGCGGTAACCGTCTTTGTTTCGAAGGGCAGCCGGCCTGCCGAATCCCGGGTGCCCGAATTGATCGGGTTGACAATTGAGCAGGCGAGGGATAAGTTAAAGGAGAGCAAGTTAAAACTTGATGAAAATATAGAGTGGGCCGAAAGTACGCAATACCTGTCCGGCCAGGTCGTTTCCCAGCAGCCGGCGCCCAATGCGCCGGTGCAGGAAAATACGGCGGTCAAAGTTGTGGTCAGCAAGGGCCCGGGACCCCTGCCGAGGAAAGCGGAAGTGAAGGTTGCCGTGCCCGACGACGGGAAAAAGCACCAGGTCAGAATAAACGTCACGGACGTCAGGGGATCGCGGGATGTTTATATAAAAAGTCATCCGCCAGGAGATGAATTTACCGAGATAGTGGAGTTTTACGGCAAAACAACGATCAGGGTTTACCTTGATCAGGCATTGGTCAAAACGAGGACTTACGACGGGTAAAAATTTACGGCGGGTGATTTTGTGCGCGAAGGTATAGTAATTAAAGCGTACGGCGGTTTCTATTACGTGCAAAGCGAAGCACAAGTCTGCGAGTGCGTTTTGCGCGGGCGCTTACGCCTCAAGCAGCAGCAGGTGCTGGTGGGCGATCGGGTAGAATTTAAGATCACGGGAAGAAAAAGCGGCGTTATCGAGAATGTACTTCCGCGGCGGACCGTGCTGATGCGGCCGCCCGTGGCCAACGTTGATCAGGCTGTTGTTGTTTTTGCCATGCGCGAACCGCATCCCAGCCCCCTGCTGCTGGACCGCATCCTTATTCAGGCGCAAGCGGCCGGGGTGGTTCCCGTCATTTGCTTTAATAAGGCTGATTTGGGCGGACAAGAGGCGGCGGAGCTGATCCCGCTGTACCGGAAGGCAGGTTACCAGGTGCTGGTCACAAGCGCCAAAGACGGAACTGGTCTTTCTCGCTTGCGGGAAGTTTTCCGCACGGGGGTGAGCGTCTTGGCCGGCCCTTCCGGGGTGGGGAAAAGCAGCTTATTAAATGCACTGGAGCCGGGATTGTCCTTGAAAACAAAGGAAGTCAGCGCTAAAATCGGGCGGGGCAGGCACACTACGCGGCACGTGGAATTGTTGTCTTTGGCCGGGGGCGGGCTGGTGGCCGACACGCCCGGCTTCTCCAGCATTTATTTGCCGCCTCTGGAACGTTCCGAACTGGCCTATTTCTTTCCTGAGTTTGGAAAGTTTATGCCGGATTGCCAGTTTCCCGGCTGCCTTCACCATAAAGAGCCGGGATGCGCGGTCAAAAAGGCCGTCGAAGAACTTAAAATAAGCCCGCTGCGCTACAATAATTATTTAGAGTTTCTGCAGGAAGTAATTGAACAGGAGAAAAGAAAGTATGATTAAAATAGCGCCCTCCATATTATCGGCCGACTTTTCCCGCCTGGCGGAGGAGGTCGAAAAGGTAGAAAAAAACGGTGCCGACTACCTCCACATCGACGTTATGGACGGCCATTTCGTTCCCAACATCACCGTCGGCCCCCCGGTGGTGGCTTCCCTGCGCCCCCGGAGCCGGCTGATTTTTGACGTGCATTTAATGATTGCCAGGCCGGATCAATATGTTGAGCATTTCCTTAAAGCGGGCGCGGATATCGTAACTGTACATGCTGAAGCCGACGTTCATCTGCACAGAACGTTGACCTTGATCAAAAAAGGCGGGGCGAGGGCAGGGGCGGCCCTTAATCCCGCCACCCCTCCGGAAGTTTTGAAATATCTCTTTCCCCTGCTTGACCTCGTGCTCATCATGACCGTGAACCCCGGTTTTGGCGGACAGGCCTTTATTCACGAGATGCTGGCGAAAATAGCTGCCGTCAAGAAGATGCTGGCGGAGGCCGGCTGCCCTGCCGAGATTGAGGTGGATGGGGGCATCGACGCGCGGACGGCCCCTTTGGCGGCAAGAGCGGGGGCGACGGTGCTGGTTGCCGGGTCGGCAATTTTTGGCACTGGTGACCCGGCAAAAGCCATTGCCAAAATAAAAAGGTCTGTGGAGGGAGGTGGGTAAAAAGTGGCGGTCTGGAAATGCGCGGAGTGCGGCAACGTAGTGGAAGCCCGCTGCAAGCCGGGCAAATGCAAAACCTGCGGCGCCCCCAAAGATAAACTGGCCAAGGAAGCAGCTGCAGAGCCGTCAGGAAAGACGGCCAAGGCCGCCCGGACGGGCCGCAAGTGAAGCGGGGGCAGTGCCGGCAAAAATCTGTTTTTAAGGGGGCAAACGGTGGCTTTTTTTAAAAAAGTAGCGATTATTGGCCTCGGCCTGATCGGCGGATCTTTGGGCATGGCTTTGTGTAACAGGCGCCTGGCTGAGACTGTGGTCGGGGTCGGCCGGAGCGAGGAAAATTTATCTCAGGCCCTCCAGTGCGGCGCCGTTCACGAGGCGACGAAAGACTTCCACCGGGCCGTGGCCGGAGCTGAAATTGTTATCCTGGCCGCACACCTGAAAGCCAATCAGGAACTGCTTGCGGGAATATCACCCTTTTTGTCTCCCGGTACGGTGGTAACCGACGTGGGGAGCGTGAAGGGGGATATAGTCCGGAGCGCCCGCCGGTTAATCCCTCCCGGGTCATTTTTTATCGGCGGCCACCCCATGGCCGGTTCTGAAAGACAGGGAATTGCTGGGGCCGATCCCTATCTTTTTGAAAACGCCTTTTATATTTTAACTCCCTCTCCCGATTTGCCCAAATGGGCTTTGGAAAAAATCAGGACCATGGTGCAGGGCACGGGAGCGCGGGTAATCGAAATGACGGCAGAGGAGCACGACCTCGCCGTAGCTGCTTTATCCCATTTGCCCCACCTGGTTGCCTATACTTTGGTTAACTCTCTTTCTGCTCTTCCTCAAGGGGAAAGGTTTCTTCCGCTGGCAGCGGGAGGCTTTCGGGATACGACGCGCATCGCTTTGAGCAGCCCGGAAATGTGGCGGGATATTTTCATGGCTAACCGGGAAGCGCTGCTGGCCGTGCTGGACTCTTTTAAACGTGAGCTTAAATTGCTGGAAAGTGCCGTGCAGCGCGCTGACGAGGAGGAGATCCTGGCCGTTTTGCATAGGGCAAAGGCGGTGCGGGAAAGCGTCCCGGCGAAAACGAAGGGCTACCTCCCCGCTTTATTTGAAATCCTGATCGCCATTCCCGACCGGCCCGGTGCGATTGCCAATGTGGCGGGTATTCTGGCCCGGGAAGGGATCAACATCGCCGATATTGAAATTTTGCGGGTCAGGGAAGGCGAGGGCGGCAGTGTCCGGCTGGGTTTTGCCACCGAGCAAGAACAGGAGGCGGCCGTAGGAACGCTTCGCCGGGCCGGCATCCAGGTAGTGAAGCGCGGGTAGGAGGGGCATCAAAAAGAAAAAGCAACTGCCAGGAAGGTGGTTTTTTTGCCTATTTTGGAAGCGGCTGTTTTGGGCATTGTCCAGGGGGTAGGTGAATTCTTGCCTATTTCCAGTTCTGCCCATCTGGTTTTAGTTCCCTGGCTGATGGGTTGGCGCTATGCCGGGCTGACTTTTGATGTGGCGCTGCACGTCGGAACCTTGCTGGCCGTAGTCTGTTATTTTTGGAGAGACTGGCTGGCTTTGCTTTCTGCCGGTTTGCGGCGCGCCCCCACGGTGGAGGGGCGTCTTTTCTGGTATATTGTAGCGGCTACCATTCCGGGCGCTCTTTTTGGTTATTTCCTTGAGGAGCAGGCGGAAACAGTTTTTCGAGAACCTCTTTTGATCGGGATCATGTTAGTGACCATGGGCATTGTGCTTTACCTGGTCGACAGCAGGGCACCGAAAGCAAGGAAGCTTGCGCAAATCGGCCTGAGCGACAGCGTCCTGATCGGTGTTTCCCAGGCGCTGGCCATTATTCCCGGCATCTCCAGGGCAGGCATCACGATGACCGCCGGTCGCTTCCTGGGACTGGAGAGGGAGGCGGCGGCCCGCTTTTCTTTCTTGCTGTCGGCACCCATCATTTTTGGGGCGGGCTTGATGCAGTTAGGAAAAATCACGCCTTCCCAGATCGATGCCGCTTTTCTTACGGGGGTAACTGTCTCCGCGGTGGTAGGTTTTCTCTCCATCGGTTTTTTATTGCGGTACCTGACCAGGTACAGTTTTGTCCTCTTTGTGTGGTATCGTTTGATCTTGGGAACAGGCGTAATCATTATCGCCCTGTTTAGGTAGTTTTCAACAACTCCCGGCCGGTATAGAATTTGTCATGGGAATATATAGTAATATTGAAGGAATATCCCAGGAATTTATCGTATATATAAAATGCCGGGGGTTATCGCGATGGGTATTCCCAAACAGGCCAGGAACCAGAAAAAGCATGAAATAACGGGCGTGGTTTTTTTCACTATGGCCGTCCTTTGCCTGCTTAGTCTGGTTGCCCCCGAAGCGGGGCTGGTAAGCAGGCTGATCGAGCGCGTTCTGAAAAGCGCAACAGGCGAAGGACGCTATTTGTTTCCATTGCTTTTAAGTTACGCAGGTGTCCGCATGATTATGCTCAAAGGGCAGGTCCGGGGGGCGCCGCGTTTTTTGGGAGGAGTTCTCCTTTTTGTCGTTGCTTTAACTTTGCTTCACCTCCTCGTTCCCCGGCCCTATGCCCTGCAGGCCGGATGGCAGGGGGAAGGGGGCGGTCTGATCGGAGCGGTTTGCGGCTACCTTTTGGAGCGCTCCTTTGGTTTGACGGGCATGTACGTGGTTTTGTTTACCCTTATCCTGGTCGGAATTTTGTTGAGCACCAGCCTGTCGCTAAAAGTGCTGGGGGAGAAAATATTTCAAAAATCGAAAGATCTTTGGGGTTTTTTGAAAAAGTCCCTGCACTCCTTTCTTTTTCTGGAAGAGGAAGCGGAGGAGCCCCCCGTTCAGCCGGTTATTATCGATCGCAGCGGACCTGAAAATGCAGATGAGGAAGCCGCTCCTCCAGAAAAAGAAGAAATATTTGGCGGGCCAAAAATTACGCAGCGCGGCCACATCATGGTGGTGAAGCCGGGAAAAAAGCAGGAGCCAGAAGAGATTCTGCTGGGGAAAATGGAATGCGTGGCCGCCGCCGAAGCACCGGGTTTTCAATTGCCGCCGCTCACTATTCTGGCCAAACCCGGCCGCCCGCGGGCCGTCCGGGGAAATAAGGATATTGCTGAAAATATCCGCATTTTGGAGGAAACTCTGCAGAGCTTCGGCGTAAAGGCAAAAGTAACCCAGGTTTCCCGCGGCCCGACCATTACCCGCTACGAGATCCAGCCTCCTCCGGGGGTGAAGGTCAGCCGAATCGTCAGTCTTGCCGACGACATCGCCCTGTGCATGGCTGCTCCTGACGTGCGCATCGAGGCGCCCATTCCGGGAAAGGCGGCCGTGGGCATCGAAGTACCCAACCGGGAGATTTCCACGGTCCACCTGAGGGAGCTTTTGGAAACAGAAGAGTTTCAACGGGCCGCTTCGCGTTTGACCGTCGCTCTCGGCAAGGACATCGCCGGCAACCCGGTGGTCGCCGACCTGGCCCAAATGCCCCATTTGCTGATCGCCGGGGCTACCGGTTCGGGGAAAAGCGTTTGCTTAAATACCTTGATTGCCAGCATTTTATTTAAGGCTACGCCGGAGGAAGTAAAGTTTTTGATCATCGACCCTAAAATGGTGGAATTAAGCAATTATAGCGGGATCCCCCATTTAGTTTCCCCGGTGGTAACCGACCCCAAAAAGGCGGCAACTTCGCTGCGCTGGGCAGTAAAAGAGATGGAGCACCGTTACGAATTGTTCGCCGCGGAAGGAGTGCGGGACATCAGCCGCTACAACAACTTATGCCGCCAGGAAAATGCCTCCAAGTCTCCCCTTCCCCTGCTGGTCATTATTATCGACGAATTATCCGATTTAATGATGGTGGCCCCGGCTGACGTGGAAGACGCCGTTTGCCGCCTGGCCCAAATGGCCCGCGCCGCCGGCATTCACCTGGTGGTGGCCACCCAGCGCCCATCTGTAGACGTAATTACGGGATTGATCAAGGCGAATATCCCTTCACGCATTTCCTTTGCCGTTTCCTCCCAAATTGATTCCCGGACCATTTTGGACATGGCGGGAGCAGAAAAGCTTTTAGGGAGGGGAGACATGCTTTTTTATCCGGTGGGGGCCCCTAAGCCAATCCGGATCCAGGGAGCCTACTTATCCGACCGGGAAGTGGAAGCGCTTGTCTCCTTCTTAAAAAAACAGTCCTGTCCCAGTTATGAACAGCGCCTGCTGGGAGATACAAAAAAGGAAACAGGTTCGCTGGAGACAGAAGATGAGCTTTTGCCCCGTGCCGTGGAAATATTTATTGAAACGGGCCACGCCTCTGTTTCTTTGCTGCAGAGACGTTTACGCATTGGTTACGCGCGGGCGGCCCGGCTGGTTGACATCATGGAAAAGAAGGGAATTGTCGGCGCTTACGAAGGGAGCAAGCCGCGGGCGGTCTTGATGACCCTGGACCAATACCAGCAGACCTTTAAAAAAGGATAACTTTTGAAAATAATGATATATTTATATTTGAAAATAACGATATATTTATAGGTGAAAGATATACGTTTATTTAAATTAAAAATTAGCGAAAAATATTTGACTAATTACATTTAAGATATTACATTTATCTAAAAAGCTTTTTGGGTTATGGAACGTTGAAAAAAGCATATGCAGGTTTAGAGAGGAGGCGAGCAGATGGGGATTGGCGAAACCTTGAAGAAAGCCCGCGAGGAGCGCGGGTTGACCCTGGAAGAAGTTGCCGAGAAAACAAAAATACGTCACCGATACCTGGAAGCCATCGAAAAGGAAAACTTTGAGATCATGCCTGGCAATGTTTACGTGAAGGGTTTTATTCGTAATTACGCCAGATTTTTAGGTTTAAGGCCGGAACCTTTAGTTGCTTTATTTACCGAACGGCATGCCCAGGAACAGCCTGTTCCGGAAACTATCCAGGTTCAGGAAGAAAGAAATAGTCGTTTGCGCCGAAAATCGCTTGCGTTTGTTTTCGTTGCCGCCGTTCTGTTTTTGCTGGCTTTTGGCGGGATCTACGCTTTTATGCAGCAAAGCGCGCCGCCTCAACAGGCGCAAGATGATTTTGCCGCTCCTTTCGATTTCGGCCTGCAAAATGATTCCGGGCAAAACCTTTCCCCGCCCGATCAGTCCGCCGAACCCCGGGTATCGCCGCCGCCCCAAAAGGCGCCTGCCCAAAAAGGGGTAAGCCTGGTGCTGAATGTAGTTCAGGATAGCTGCTGGATGAGGGTAGTCGTTGACGGGGAAACAAAGTTTACCGGGGAATTAACGGCCAATCAGTCGCGAAGCTTTCATGCCAAAGAAAGAATTGAGTTAAAACTGGGCAACGCGGGGGCCGTGCAGGTGCAGGTCAATGGGCGCGACCTCGGCTACCTGGGGAGTAAAGGAGAAGTAATTAAAAGAGAGTTTATTGCCGTTGACGAAGGTTGATGGGGTTAATTCAGAGCGGGGGTTTTGGCGGTTCCTGATCCCTGTTTTTAAGGAGGAAGGGAGATGGAGTGCTTTATTTGCGATACCTGTGGGCAGGATGTGAAAATTTATGAAGGTGTTCTGTCCTGGTTAAGGGAAGAAGGAAAGATAAGCAATTTCCTGATTACCCACCGCAACGGGGGGCAAAGGAATTGCGAGGTTTCCGGGAATAACGAACGGCAGGATTTATATAAGCTTACCTCTTTTAACGGTTATCTGGCCTTTGTGCAGGATCTCCTTTCCTGGTGGATAAGAGGCTTCAGCATAAAAGATTTTGAGCGCTTAAAGGACATTATGAATAATTTGAGCATTTACATAAACGAAAGGTTAACGGCATTGGTGGGGGAATAACATTTGTTCTTTGGGGGCGGCGGGATTACGTGCCCTATTTTATTCTTAGAAAGGAAGAGCGTCCCTTGCTGCCCTACCAGATTGGCCTGGTTAGTTTAGGGTGCCCCAAAAACCTGGTGGATAGCGAGATTATGCTGGGACAATTGCAAAAGGCGGGTTTCTCCATTACCGGCCGGGAAAAAGAAGCCGATATCTTGATTGTGAACACCTGCGCTTTTATCCTACCGGCGGTGAAGGAGTCTCTTCAAAATATTTTCGAGTTGGCCCGGTTAAAAGAAAAAGGGAAATGCCGCCTGCTGCTGGTGGCCGGCTGCCTTGCCCAGCGTTACGGTGAGCAGCTGCGGAAGGAATTGCCTGAGGTTGACGGTTTTCTCGGCACCGGTGCCGTGCCTTATGTGGCGGAGCTGGTGAAAAGGGCCCTGGCCGGAGAAAAGGTTTACGCCGTCGGCGAGCCGTTTTACGAACATTCCGCTGATTCACCACGTCTTTTGGCTACCCCGCCTCCCACTGCTTATGTGAAAATTGCCGAAGGGTGCAGCAACCGGTGTGCTTTTTGCGTCATTCCGGCAATCAGGGGGCGTTACCGCAGCAGGACAATGGAATCCATTGAAAAAGAGGTAAGCTCCCTGGTGCAAAGCGGCAGAAAGGAAATCATTCTCGTTGCCCAGGAAACGACCCGCTACGGGCTGGATTTATACGGCCGCTACATGCTGCCGGAACTCATCCGGCGCTTAGATGCCGTTCCCGGCCTGGTCTGGCTGCGGCTGCTCTACTGCTCACCTGATCACTTTCCTGAAGAGCTGGTGGAAGTTCTGGCGGAAGCAAAAAAATGCTGCCGCTACCTGGATATCCCGGTCCAGCATGCCAGTAACGAAATATTAAAAAAAATGAACCGGCGGAAGGGGATAAACGAGATCCGCAGGCTCCTTGTTCAGCTGCGCGAGCGCATTCCAGGGCTTGTTCTGCGCACTACTCTTTTAGTCGGATTTCCTGGCGAGCAGGAAACCCACTTTGAAGAACTCCTGGATTTTATGCGCGAGATGTCCTTTGAACGCGCCGGGGTATTTAAGTTTTACCCCGAGGAAGGAACGCCTGCCGCCAGTTTACCCGGCCAGGTGCCGGAAGAAGTAAAAGAGGAGCGCTATCACCGGGCAATGGCCTTGCAGAGGATAATATCTTTCCGCCACCACCAGCGGAAAGTGGGTAAAAAGCTGACGGTTTTGGTTGAAGGCAAGGCCGGCGCTTTTTTCTACGGGCGTACCGAGGGGGATGCACCGGAGATTGACGGGAAAGTTTACTTCCCGGCGAACGGGTATCTGGCGCCGGGGGAATTTGTTCCTGTGCTGATTAAAGAGGCGAAAGAGTATGACTTAATAGGGGAATTGGCCCATGAACCTGCCTAACCGGTTAACACTGGCGCGGATCTTTCTAATCCCTGTCTTTCTTACCGTGGTAACCCTGCAGGTCCCTTACGGCAATTATATAGCGATGGCCCTTTTTTTGCTTGGGGCCGGCACCGACGCTTTGGACGGCTACCTGGCCCGGCGGCATAAAATGGTGACCGGCTGGGGCAAGTTGATGGACCCCCTGGCCGATAAATTGCTGGTCTCGGCGGCGCTCATTTCCTTAGTTGAACTTCAGCGCATGCCCGGGTGGGCGGCCATGATCATTATCGGCCGGGAGCTGGCCGTTACCGGGCTGCGCACATTTATTGCTGCGGAAGGAACGGTAATTCCGGCGAGCTTTTTGGGTAAATTAAAAACCGTCACCCAGATTATCGCTATTGTGGCCCTTTTTTTGCAGGCGCCGCCGTATAACCCGAAGGTCGTCACCCCTGGCAACCTGGCCATGACGGCGGCCATCGTTTTTACCATCTGGTCGGGTGTTGATTATTTTAACCGCTGGTGGGCACAAATTAAACAAGGTGGCTATTGAAAATCATGCGGTGGTACGGATTGCGCATCTCGGTAATTTTGCTGGCCCTTTTGGCGGGCCTGGGCGTTTTCTTCGGGGTGCGCTGGCTGTATAATAAATTTAGCCTGGAAGAACCCCTCGCCAATGTCCTGAAAGCAAACAGCGCCGTCCAGTCATTCGAAATTGAAAGGGCCCGGCCGGTGACGCGAATTGTTATTGCGCTGGCCCCGACCAACAACTTAAAAGAAACATACCAGGAACTCTCCCGGCAGGTCCAGTCGGTTTTGGGGAATCAGCAGTTTGAAATAAAGTTAATTGATCGCCGGGATGAGAAGCTGGCCCGGGCGTTTTACTACAGCCAGTTTGCGATCTACGAGGCAATCAAACGCGGTAATTACCGGGAGATGATTAAATTTATCGAAGACGAGGCGGCCAAAATTGGCGCGGCAGCCACGGTTTACCTGGATCAGGAAAACATTTATGTACAGTTGGAATATAACGGGCACTATCTGTATGAAATTATTCCCCGCCGGGAACCCGGCTTGCTTTCCCCGCCGGCAAAACTGCCCGCTTAAGAGCGACATAAGCCTCCCTTTTGTTTAACTGCCTCCCAATACACACCGTGTTATCTCCAAACATATGCTATTAAGGAGCTACAAGAATTCACTCCGGAATTTCTCGGCCTATTCCGTCCTAAATACGGCAACGCTCCGGTTGCCCTCGACGACTACAAGAAAATTCCCCAGCTTATCTCGATCGCAGAGAAAGTTGACCTTGGCCCGGCTGTCGAGTGGATCAGGCGTTTCTGGATAAAGGAGGATAAAGCTGCCGGAGGGCGTATCCTGGTAATCACGAACTGGTTTGGAAAAAGCTAACGGCAGGAAAATATCCCGGGCGGGACGAATAAATAAACCCGACAACCCTAATAAATGGTCGGGATATTTCCTGCCTTTCGAGGATTCTAGAATTACCCTGGGAAATGTGTTATAATTAGTTAGCATTTAATCATAATTTGCTTTTTCGAAGCAATCTAGGAAAGTCTTTGGAGGAAGGCGGTTTTTAATGCTCAAAGAAATTTGTCTGGGCTTTGCTCTGGCCGGAGTTATCTTCCTGGCCGCGGCGGGCTATGATATTACCCCTTTGCTCTTTTTGGGCGCCGTCGGCCTGGGGTTGTATTACTTTGCCCATTCCCGGGGTTTAATTGCGAAGAATTTTAGCGAGCACCGGGCGGCGCCTGGCCAGCAAATTTCTTTTGAGGACGTGGGTGGACAAGCTACGGCTATTCAGGAGTTAAGAGAAGCTCTTGATTTTATTAAAAACGCCCAGCAGATCCAAAAACTAGGCATCCGTCCCTTAAAGGGCATTTTACTTACCGGACCTTCAGGAACGGGCAAAACAATGCTGGCCAGGGCGGCGGCCGGTTATACCGATGCCGTCTTCGTGGCCGCCAGCGGTTCGGAATTTATTGAAATGTATGCCGGGGTAGGGGCGCAAAGGGTGCGCCGGCTCTTTCAAACGGCTCGAGAAAAGGCCCTTAAGCAGGGCAGGGCCAATGCTTTAATTTTTATTGACGAAATAGAAATTTTAGGCAGCCGGCGCGGACAAACGACCAGTCACCTGGAATACGATCAAACTCTCAATCAACTCCTGGTGGAAATGGACGGCTTAAAAGTGGACGACCGAGTGCGCATTTTGGTGATGGCCGCCACCAACCGGGTTGATATGCTCGATCCGGCCCTGCTCAGGCCAGGCCGTTTCGATCGCCAGGTGCGCGTGGAGCTGCCGGACAAAGAGGGAAGGCTGGAGATTTTAAAGCTCCATACGCGGAATAAGCCCTTAGCTGCGGATGTTAATTTAGAAGCGGTGGCCAAGGAAACTTTTGGTTTCAGCGGGGCGCATTTGGAGAGCCTCACTAACGAGGCCGCAATCCTGGCCATGCGCGAGGGCTGCCAGGAAATTCACCAGCGGCACCTGCACGAAGCAGTGGATAAGGTAATGATGGGTGAGCGCCTGGATCGCCGCCCATCTGCTCACGAGCTGCGCCGGGTGGCCATTCACGAAACCGGCCACGCTTTAATGAGCGAGCTGGTCAAGCCGGGTTCCGTTTCTGCTTTGACCGTTACGCCGCGCGGGCAGGCTCTGGGTTACATGCGCCAGAGCCCGGAAGACGACACTTATATGTACACGAAGGAATATTTAGAGGATCAGATTGCCGTTATGCTGGCCGGGGCGGTGGCAGAAGAGCAGATTTTAGGGGAGCGCAGCACCGGAGCCACCAGTGATTTTCAGCAGGCTGCCCGTTTGGCGGAAAAAATTATGGAAAGCGGGATGTCCAGGCTGGGGGTAATCAATCTGGAGGTCTTGCCGAAGGGTTTGCGCTATCGGGTGTTGACTGAAATTTTGAGAAAACAGGAAGAACGCGTGAAGGCAAGCCTGGCCCGGGTGGAAGCTGCCTTGTGCTCCGTTGCTGAATTTCTTTTAGAGCAGGAAAAAATTACCGGGGAAAAGCTGCGGGAAATTCTGCAGGGAGTCTTGCAAAGGGAAAAAGCGGCCAGCTGAAAGTCCGCGGCCGGTGCAATTGACATTCTTTGCTTCTTCTGTGTAAAATAACTCCGGAATCGGCAAAGACGGGGAAGACAGGCTTCAACTGCCAGGCAGGCGAGCTTAACCTTTTTTGGGTTTTAATCACGAACTCTTTCGGGTGAGCCATATGCGGGCCGAATTAATTTTTACCGGCACGGAGCTTCTGTACGGGGAAATTTTAAACACCCACGCCCAGTATCTGGGCCAGCAGCTTACCGCTCTGGGCATCGAGCCGGTTTTGCACACCACCGTAGGAGACCAGTGGGATATGCTGGCCAGCGTCATCAGGCAGGCGCTGGACCGTTCCGATCTTATTATCGTTACCGGCGGGTTGGGGCCGACCACAGATGATTTGACGAAAGATACCGTGGCGGATGTTTTGGGTTTGCCCATGGTTTTGGACCAGCCGTCGCTGGACAGGATTAAAGACTTTTTCCGGCGGCGGGGAACGGAAATGCCGGAAATAATGGTCAGGCAGGCCTATTTTCCCGCCGGTTCCAGGATCTTGCCCAACCCTCGAGGGACTGCTCCGGGCGCTCTCTTGCAGCTAAACAACCGGATTTTAGTGCTTTTGCCCGGCCCGCCAGGTGAGTTGCGGGCTATTTTTGAAGATTCGGTGAAGCCTTTTTTATCCGGGCGGGCTCCGGCAGGAATGGTGAGCAGGACGAAAATCCTCAAGGCCTGCGGTATTTCCGAAGCAATGGTGCAGAGTCGTTTAAAGGACCTGGGCGGCCAGGGAAATCCCGGCCTTGCCTACCTGGCCAAACCGGGCGAAGTCCACATCAGGATTACCGCCAGGGCTCCTGAACGGGCGACAGCCGAAAAAATGGTTTCCGGGTTGGCCGCGCAAGTCCACGAAAGGCTGGCCGATTTTATTTTCGGCAGCGACGAAGAAGAACTGGAAAAGGTGGTCGGCCAGCTGCTTTTGGCCAACCGGCTGACCATCAGCCTGGCTGAATCATGCACCGGCGGTTTAATTGCCGCCAGGCTGACCAATGTGCCGGGAAGTTCTGCCTATTTTATGGGCGCCGTCGTGGCCTACGATAATCGGGTAAAGGAAAGAGTTTTGGGGGTGGCGAGGGATATTCTCACCGCTTACGGTGCGGTCAGCGCAAATACAGCCATCGCCATGGCCCAAGGGGCGCGCGACCTGTTCAAGACCGATCTGGGAATAGGGGTGACGGGGATTGCCGGACCCGCGGGGGGAACCGAGAAAAAGCCGGTCGGCCTGGTTTTTATTGCCCTGGCCACCCCCGGCGGCGTTTCTTCCCACCGCTTTCTTTTCCCGGGAGAGCGTTACGGTGTGCGCTGGGGGGCTTCTAACGCCTGCTTGAAGATAGTTAAGGATTACTGCCAGAAGCTGTGAAGAGGCACAAGGGCACGAAGAGAAATTGTCGAAAAACCTCCTGACGAACATTTTTATGGTAATTTGTTGTTGATCCTATTGCTGCGACTAAATAAAATAGTGTTATGTTGTTTACCCTAAAAAAATTTGTGCTTTTTCGACGGGGAACTTTTTGAAAAGGGGGGCGGTTTTGTTGAACGATAAATACAAGGCCCTGGAAGGGGCGCTGCTGCAAATTGAGCGGCAGTTCGGAAAAGGCTCCATCATGCGCCTGGGAGAAGCCACGGCAAAACTAAATGTGGAGGTCATCCCCACCGGAGCCCTCTCCTTAGATCTTGCCCTGGGTATCGGGGGCCTGCCGCGCGGACGGGTAGTCGAAATATTTGGCCCCGAATCTTCGGGAAAGACTACCGTTGCTCTTCACGTGGTGGCGGAAGCCCAAAAGATGGGGGGGATAGCCGCCTTTATCGATGCCGAGCACGCCTTAGACCCTGTTTATGCAAGAAATTTAGGCGTGGACATTGATAATCTTTTGGTTTCCCAGCCGGACACCGGAGAGCAGGCGCTGGAGATTTGTGAGGCGCTGGTGAGAAGCGGCGCTGTTGACGTGGTGGTGGTGGATTCGGTGGCTGCGCTGGTGCCCAGGGCGGAAATAGAAGGTGAGATGGGTGAGCCTTTTGTCGGCCTGCAGGCCCGACTGATGTCTCAGGCCCTGCGCAAGTTAACCGGCGTCATCAGCAAATCGCGCACGGTGGCCATCTTTATCAATCAGCTAAGAGAAAAGGTGGGCGTTACTTTTGGCAACCCGGAAGTAACCCCGGGGGGCAGGGCGCTAAAGTTTTATGCTTCGGTGAGGCTGGACGTCCGGAAAATCGACACGTTGAAGCAGGGAACGGAGCTCGTCGGCAACCGCACGCGGGTCAAGGTGGTTAAAAATAAGATTGCCCCGCCTTTTAAACAGGCCGATTTTGATATTATGTACGGAACGGGCATTTCCCGGGAAGGAATTCTGGTGGACATGGCTACGGAATTAAACATTATCAATAAAAGCGGCGCCTGGTATTCTTATCATGAAGAACGCCTGGGCCAGGGGCGGGAGAACGTGAAAGAATTCCTTAAGGAACACCCCGAAATAGCCCGGGAAATTGAAAATCAGATCAGGCAGGTCCTTAATCTGGGCGGCTTCAAGCCCTCCCCGGCAGCGGAAGGGGAGTAATTTGAAAACGGAAGATGTTGCTTGACAAGCAACAAATAAGCCGGTACAATTATGATCGTGGGAGAAAATAGAATTGGTTACTACAAGCAGTTATAAATAGATTTTTCAAGCTGAATTCCCTGTTCTTAAGATTTTAATTTATAATATACAAATTTTTAATATTAAGCTTCTTAATATTAAATATTTGTACGCTGGCTCAGGTGGGCCGCGCCATGGTGGGAGGTTTTTAGCAGGGTTCTCTTTATTTATCAATAGCCAGGATCCTGCAGGCCGGCACGCGTGAAAAATTAAGCATGCTGTTTTTAACTGGGTCAAGCTATCTGTTTTAGCGGCCAAAAGAAACAGGGAAGGTAGTGCCGATTCTTTTTTCTACCGAGTTGTACTCGGTTTTTTTTATGGGTAAGCTGAACAGGTAAGGAGGTGTATTTGTTTGCAACCCCAATTTATCGGGGTACTGGTTGCGGCAGTATTAATTGCCCTGGCAATCGGATATCTAATCAGAAAGTACATTGCCGAAGCCAAAATTGCCTCCGCGGAGGCAGAAGCCAGAAAAATTCGCGAAGATGCCGAAAGGCTTGCCGAGGCCAGAAAGCGGGAAGCCATTTTAGAGGTTAAAGAAGAAGTTTTAAAGCTGCGCAACGAAGCTGAGAGAGAAAACAGGGAGCGGCGCTCCGAACTGCAGCGCCTGGAGAGGAGGCTGTTGCAGAAGGAAGAAACTTTAGATCGGAAGATCGAAGGAATCGAAAAGAAGGAAGAGATTTTAAGCCGGAAAGAGCATGAAATTGAAGAAATTAAAAACCGGTTGCAGGAGCTTCACCAGCGGCAAATTGCCGAATTGGAGCGCATTTCCGGGCTGACCTGTGAGGAAGCGCGCCAGCTGCTCCTGTCAAATATTGAAAAGGAAATTCAACATGAAGCGGCCATGATGATCCGGGAGATGGAGGCTAAAGCCAGGGAAGAAGGGGAAAGAAGGGCGCGGGAAATTATCTCGCTGGCTATTCAAAGGTGCGCCGCCGACCATTCGGCGGAAACCACGGTGGCTGTGATTCCCCTGCCTAACGACGAGATGAAGGGGCGCATCATCGGTCGGGAAGGCCGGAACATAAGGGCTTTTGAAACTTTGACGGGCATTGATTTGATTATCGACGACACTCCGGAAGCGGTGATCCTGTCGGGTTTCGACCCGATCAGGCGCGAGATGGCCAAAATTGCCCTGGAAAAGCTGATTGTTGACGGGCGCATCCACCCCGCACGGATCGAGGAGATGGTGGAAAAGGCCCAAAAAGAAATTGAGGTCCAGATCCGTGAAGCCGGAGAGCAGGCCATGTTCCAAACCGGTGTGCACGGCCTGCACCCGGAACTGGTGAACCTGCTGGGGCGTTTAAAATACCGTACCAGTTACGGTCAGAACGTGTTGAAACATTCTATTGAGGTTGCCCACCTGGCCGGGTTAATGGCCTCCGAACTGGGTGTGGACGTGCAGCTGGCGAAGCGGGCGGGCCTTCTGCACGACATTGGCAAGGCTGTGGACCACCAGATAGAAGGCCCGCATGTTTCGATTGGCATCGAGCTGGCCAAGAAATACAAAGAACACCCGGAAGTTATCCATGCCATTGCCTCCCACCACGGCGATGAAGATCCGAAAACGATCATTGCGGTGCTGGTTCAAGCGGCAGACGCCATTTCGGCGGCGCGGCCAGGAGCCCGGCGGGAGACTTTGGAGGCTTATCTGAAGCGGTTGCAGAAGTTAGAAGAAGTTGCCAATTCCTTTGAAGGTGTGGAAAAAGCTTACGCGATCCAGGCAGGCAGAGAAGTCCGGATCATGGTGAAGCCAGAGAAGGTGGACGATCTGGGCGCGATTCGCCTGGCCCGCGATATAGCCAGAAAAATCGAAAGCGAGCTGGAGTATCCAGGCCAGATCAAAGTCACCATCTTGCGTGAGGTGCGCGTGGTGGATTACGCCAAGTAATTTTATAAAACGGCTCCAAACTTAAACCAGGGGCCGTTTTTCCTTTTTTGGAATTAATTTATTGAAAGTTTTTCTTAAAGAAAAAATTATTCCCGGCAGGATTATAGAAAATGAAACCGAACTCTTAAGAGAAAGCGTTGTCCGGTTGGGAACTTGAAAAGGAAGGTGAGCGTTTTTGTCTGTCCAGCCCAAAGCCAAAGATGACGTTACCAATAGCGCCGGTCTACTGATTTCCATTCTGGCCCGTTACCCGGAGGTCGCCACCATTAATTTTGATCCCGCCGGCAGGGTTTTGAAATTTACATTTATATCTTCCCGGATTCTTTCGCCGGAGGAGTTTTCCGCAATCAAGGAGAAGGTGCTGGACAGTATTGACATCTTTAATTTCCTTGAAAAGAAAAAGACCAAAGTGAGTGCTATTTTTTACCAGCAATGTGATCAGTTAACTATTTTAGAAGTGCGCAGGGATATTGATACCCTTGCCTCGGAGGAGATTGCCCTGATTGTGCAGTTACTTCGGGAGTTTTTTGGTGAACATTTGGTTACCGAAACAAATGAATCTTACTACGAAGATGATTTGCTTATCCAGGAAGAAATCATCAAACACTTGCTGGAAAGCGTCAAAGACGCGGACGAGAACAGGTATTTATTTGCGTTTAGGGAGGAGGATCGGGTTCTGGTCTTTAATAAATAGTAAAATAGCCAGTATTAATGGACAAGATGATGGCAAGCTAATTCATCCCTGGTTTTCCCTTAAAGCAAACGGGCACCAAGAAAAATTTTAATCAAAAATATAATAGTGAATAATCAGAATAAATTATATAAATTTTCATTATCCGGAAGGAATTTTTTACGGTATGGAGAATACTTATTTTTAAGATATACCTGTAGCCAGTCTTTCTATTAAGAAGGAGGTTTCATCTATGGAAGTATTAAAGGTTTCAGCAAAGTCTAAGCCAAATTCTGTAGCCGGAGCTTTAGCAGGGGTGCTCAGGGAGCGGGGTTGCGCGGAAATCCAGGCAATTGGGGCTGGCGCCCTGAACCAGGCAGTGAAGGCGGTAGCTATTGCACGAGGATTTGTAGCGCCTAGCGGAATTGATTTGATCTGCATACCGGCATTTACGGACATTATTATTGATGGTGAAGAGAGGACGGCTATCAAGTTGATTGTTGAACCGCGGTAAATTTGCCAGGAAAACAAACCTTTTTGGCAAAACCTGTTTATCATCACCGATAAACAGGTTTTTAATTTCAACCTAAGGGGAGGAATTGGCTTGCAGAAGAGCGAACAATTGCACCACGGCAGTATTGTGGTGGACGCTCATTGCGACGTTTTGACGGCTCTTGAGCGCGAAAAACGCCGTTTGGGGGAGCAAAGCGGCGCCGGGCACGTGGATTTGCCCCGTTTAAAGGAAGGTGGGGTAGACATTCAGTTTTTTGCCGCTTATATATCACCCCCGTACATACCGAGGGCATTAACCCGGGCGCTTGCGCTTATCGACCGCTTTTATACCGAACTTGGAGAAAATTCCAGAGAGATCATGCTGGTAAAGAGCTTTGCCGATATTCAAGACGCCCTGGCCCGGGGAAAAATTGCCGCCGTGTTGGCGGTTGAGGGTGGGGAGGCCTTGCATGGCAGCCTCGAGGTGCTTCGCATATTATATCATTTGGGGGTAAGGTGCTTAACACTTACCTGGAACCATCGCAACGAAATAGGGGACGGCGTTTTGGAAGAGCGCACGAGGGGCGGGCTGACCAGGTTTGGCGTGGAGGTTGTCCGGGAGATGAACCGGCTTAACATGCTGGTTGATGTTTCCCACCTGTCTGAGGCCGGCTTTTGGGATGTGCTGGAAGTCAGCAGCAAACCGGTGATTGCTTCTCATTCTAATTGCCGAAGGCTCTGCGGACATCCGCGCAACCTGACGGATGAGCAGATTAAATCCCTGGCCAGTGCCGGAGGAGTAATGGGTCTTTGTTTTTATCCGGAATTTGTCCACGACCGGGAACCTTCTTTAAGTAAAGTACTCGACCATATTGATCATGTTGTGGAAATAGCCGGGATAAACTGTGTGGGTCTTGGCTCGGATTTTGACGGTTTTGCGGGGGCGCTTTTTGGCCTGGAAGACGTCCGCCGTCTCCCGGCGCTGACGGAAGGTTTATTGCAACGCGGTTACGGCGAGGATGAAGTGAAAAAAATATTAGGGGAAAATTTTCTGCGTTTACTCCGGGATATATAACTTTTTTAATTGTTAATTTTAAGGATTAGGTGAAAGTTGATATGGCGGCGGATCTCCACGTCCACACGAATGCCTCTGATGGTACGGATACACCTGAACAGGTTGTTTTGCTGGCCAAAAAGATTGGTCTTAAGGCTATCGGCATCACCGATCACGATACCACAGAGGGCATTGAACCGGCGATGCGCGCCGCCCGACAGCTTTCTTTGGAGCTGATCCCGGGAGTGGAGCTGAGCACCGAAAAGCACGGCTTTGAAATTCACGTTCTGGGCTATCTGGTTGATCCGTACTGCCCGGATTTTCTTGAACGCCTGCACGGACTGCGCGAGAACAGGAGGGAACGGGCCTATGAAATGGTGCAAAAGCTCCGCGGGATGGGTGTGCCGGTTACCTTTGAACAGGTTTTAGCTGTTGCCGGGAAAGCGGCGGTGGGCCGCCCCCACATTGCCAGAGTTTTAGTCCAGACTGGTGTCGTAAGTTCCTTAAAGGAAGCCTTCGACCGGTATCTTGGTCCGGATTGCCCCGCTTATGTTCCTCGTTTTAAATATTCTCCTAGCGAGGCTGTGCAGCTGATCATTCAGAGTAAAGGGGTTCCCGTGCTGGCCCATCCCGGGCTGGCCGGCTGCGACGGGATTATTCCGGAGCTGATCCGCGCGGGCTTAAAGGGACTGGAAGTGTATTACCCCCTTCACTCCAGACGGCAAGTTGAACATTATCTTCGCCTTTGCGCCAGGTATAAGCTTATTCCTACCGGCGGTTCTGATTACCACGGCGCTGAACACAAGACGCACGGGCAGCTGGCTGCGGCTACCGTTCCTGATGCGGTTGTACGCCGGCTAAAAGGAGCTGCCTCATGTCTAGAAGCGGGCCTTTCGTCATATATTAAAAACGAGTGAGCTTTAAAGAGGTGGTAAGGTGAGCGGTTACGAAGACTCCCGTTACTGGCAAAGGCGAGTTCAAGAGCTGGAAGAGAAAATTGAGCAGTTGCGGTTGAGTCGCCGGGTATTGATGAACCTGATCGAAAAGCTAGAGAGAGAACGGTATGATTCCCTTACGCGCCTGGAAAAAGAAAACCGCCGGCTCCATTCTTTAAATCACCGTTATGCCCGTTCCTTATTCCAAAAAAACATACAAATAAGAGAGCTGGAATCTAAACTTCAGGATTTTTTCCGGAAGGACTGCGCTACCTAAAAAGCAAGCTCTCTTTGGGGGAAAAGACCGTCTAGGAGACGGTCTTTTTTTTCTTTTGCCGGTGTGCTATAATGGCCACAAATAAGTGCACAGGGGCGATTTTTTAATGCGGGTTGCGGTAGTGGACGGTCAAGGCGGAGGCATTGGGAAACATATCGTGGAAAAATTGCGCCGTGAGTTTCCGGAAGACCTGGAGATTCTTGCTTTAGGGACCAACGCCCTGGCTACTTCGGTAATGCTGCGGGCGGGAGCCAACGAAGGAGCGACGGGGGAAAGCGCAATCGTTTACAATGCAGGCCGGGTGGATTTGATTATCGGTCCGGTAAGTATTTTAATTCCGAACGCCATGCTTGGTGAGTTGACGACCGGGATGGCCGCCGCTCTTTCGGCCAGCCCGGCAAAAAAAATACTTTTGCCTTTAACCCGCAGCGGCATTGAAATAATCGGTTTACGCAGTGAACCCCTGCCTCATTTAATTAGTGAACTGGTCCAGCGGGTGAAGGAACTGGTTTTGCCGGAAAGAAAAGTTTAAGAAAAGGTGGTAATCCTTTTTATTCTTTAACTGGTTATTAAGGAAAATAAACGGTTTGAATGATGAAGGAGGAGCTTTTCTTGAGTTCCTTGGGCTGCCGGTTGTATCTGGTAAGGCATGGGGAAACGGCCTGGAATGCAGAAATGAAGTTTCAGGGGCACAGCAACGTGCCTCTTTCGGATCGGGGCAGGGAGCAGGCCCGGCTATTGGCGAAGCGGCTTTCTAAAAATAAAATTGCCGCCTTTTACGCCAGCGACCTTCAGCGTGCTTATGAAACGGCCAGCATTCTGGCCGAACCGCACGGCCTGGCGGTGGAACCTCTAAGCGCTTTACGGGAAATGAATTTTGGCGCGTGGGAAGGGCTGACTTTCCATGAAATCAAGGAAAAGTGCGGGGAGCTGGTCGAGTGCTGGTGGAACGACCCCTTAAATACCTGCGTGCCGGATGGGGAGAATTTAAGGGACCTGGCCCGGCGGGTGAACGAAGCGGTTGGCTGGATAACTCAACGCTACCGGGACGGGCAGGAAGTCGTGGTGGTGTCCCACGGGGGTCCCATCCGCGTCGTTATTGCTACCGTGCTGGGCATGGACCTGAACTTTTACTGGCGATTGCGGCTCGACAACGCCTGTTTAAATATAATAGACTTCCGGGACTTTAACAAGGCCGTTCTGGTTTTGCTTAACGACCGCAGCCATCTGGAGAAGGAACTGATCCCTGGAGGCTTACGGAGATGGCCGGGAAAATAGTTTTTGCCAGGCGGATCAATTTCATCCTGTTCTTTTCCTTGTTGACTTTGCTGGCCTGGGTGGGGCGCCTTTTTTGGGTGCAGGTGGTTTGGGGCGGCGAATTGCGTCAACAGGCAGAAGAGTTTCGGACCAGGCAACTGGTTCTTAATCCTGCGCGGGGGAACATCTATGACCGCCACCATAATGAATTGGTCACCAGCATCCCTGCTTTTTCCGTTTACGCGCGGCCAAAAACAATTACAGAGCCCGCCGAACTGGCCCGCGAAATAGCGCCCGTTTTGGGAATGAAGGAGAATGAGGTTTATCAAAAGCTTAACGTGGACAGGCCGTATGTATGGCTCAAACACCAGGTTGACCCGGAAACGGCAAATTTGATCAGGAGCCTTAATATTGAGGGGATCGGCCTGGTGGAAGGAAGCAAGCGTGCGTATAAACAAGGGAGTATTGCTGCTCATTTGCTGGGCTTTGTCGGAGACGACCACCAGGGAATAGCCGGATTGGAAAAGAGTTACGACCGGGAGCTGCGGGGGTCTCCCGGCTACCTCTTGGTGGAAAGCGACGCCGCCGGGCAGCCGGTACCGCAAAATTTTCGGCGGGTTTCTCCTTCTGCTCCGGGAAATAATCTTGTTTTGACCATCGACCAGACCGTTCAATACTTTGTAGAAAAGGAACTGGATGAAATCATGGCGGACCACCAGCCGGCCCGGGCGAACATCATTGTCATGGATCCTAACACCGGTGAAATTCTGGCCATGGGCAGCCGGCCTTCCTTTGATCCTGAACGCTGGCAGGAGGTAGAGCAGGAAGTATGGGATAAAAATACGGCGACTTTATATAATTACGAACCAGGTTCCACTTTGAAGATGTTCGTTGCGGCCGCTGCTTTGGAAGAAAAAATTGTCCGGCCGCAGGACGTGTTTTATGACCCCGGGTATATTGTCGTGAATGGACGAAAGATATATTGCTGGGACAAGAAAGGACATCGCGAGCAAACCTTTGTCCAGGCTGTAGAGAATTCTTGCAACCCGGTATTTATCCAGATTGGCCTGAAATTAGGAAAGGAACGTTTATATAAATATTTAAACGGTTTTGGTTTTGGCGCCCCGACGGGGATTGACCTGCCGGGAGAGGAAACGGGTATTTTGAGGCCTTTAGAGCGCGCAACCGATCTGGATCTGGCTGCCATGAGCATAGGCCAGTCCATTTCCGTCACGCCGATCCAGTTGCTTAATGCGGTATGCGCGGTGGCCAACGGCGGCAGCCTGATGAAGCCCTACGTGGTGAAGACAATCGTTGATAACGAGGGAAAAGTGACCAGGAAGAGGGAACCGGAAGTTATCCGGAGGGTGATTTCAAAAGAAAGCGCTTTAGAGCTGTCGCAAATGCTGGAAAAAGTGGTTCTCGAGGGAACCGGCAAAAAAGCGCAGGTCCCTGGCTACCGGATTGCGGGTAAAACCGGAACGGCTCAGATTCCGGGGCCGGGCGGTTATCTCGAAGGAAAGTACGTGGCTTCTTTTGCCGGTTTTGCTCCTTTGGATAATCCCCGCATCGCCGTCCTGGTGGTCGTTGTGGACCCAAAGGGGAAAGAATATCACGGGGGGGAAGTGGCGGCGCCCGCTTTTCAGAACGTAATCAGAAAGACCCTGGGATACTTAGGAATTCCCGAAGAGGAGGGTCTTCACCAGAAAGAAAGAGAGGTCAATCCGCCCCCTTCTTTGGCGGAGATGACCCCTGTGCCGGACGTTACGGGGTTTCCTGTGGCGGACGCGCGCTGGCTTTTGGAAAGCCGGGGGCTAGTTCCCCGGCCTTCGGCAGAGGAGGGAATTGTTCAGGAACAAAACCCGGCGGGAGGAAGTCAGGTTTCACGGGGGAGTGCGGTTGTTTTGCGGGTGACTCCTTTGCGCTCCGAAAATGTCACTCCTGAATATTTAACCATGCCGGATTTAAGCGGTCTTTCCGTAAAAAGGGCGGGAGAAGTTTGCGAGGCGTTGGGGCTGCGGCCTCAGATCAGAGGCGGCGGCCTGGTGGTGAAACAGGAACCGCCGCCGGGGACGAAGGTGAAAAGGGGAACGGTGGTAACTCTGGAGTTTGCCGATAAATATGTGGGAGCGGGTGAAAGCAACTCCGGGCCTTAATAGCTTCGAGCCTTATTTTATGGAATGAATTGGCGGTTTAGATCACTCTATATTTTTTTGGTAGACGCGGTGACGTTTAATCAACCGGCAGGGAAATTTCTTGATAATTTTGATCATGGCAGAATTGTTTTCATCTACCTGGGACATTTCTAACGTGGAATAATTGCGCTCTTGAAGAACCTGCACGGTTGTTGTTACCAGCAGGGATTCCAGACCGAGCGTTCTAAATTTGGGAACAACGGCCAAAAGGGCCAGCCGGGCGCGGTGATTTTCATGATTTTCTTTGTCTGCCGGCAAAGAGAGGGAAAAGGCGGCGGGCTTTTTTTCAATCATTATGATTAGCGCGAGGGAAGGATCGCCTTTAGCAAAACAGTAATTTAAGAGGTTCAGGATTTCACCAGGAGTAAGAGGAATATAACCCCAGTTATCGGCCATGGCTTCGTTTAAAATGCACGTGATTAAAAAAACGTCCTGTCTTAATTGAAAAGGGTTAACGGCGCGCATGGCGAGCCCCTTTTTTTGGGCGGCCCGCCCGGCTATTTTGCTTAAAGGAGAAGGGATTGCCTGCTTTAACGAACCGGCAAAGGAAAGGAGATCGATTAATTTAGAAAAATTGCATTCCTCAATGAGCCGCTGGTAATAGGGAGGGTTGTAGGGAATGAAGGGGGCCGGGGGTTCTTCAAAACCTTCGATTAAAAGGCCTACCTGCTGATTTGTGTTCAGGGTGGCTGGTCCGACCATTCTTTTTCTTCTGTGCGCCCTCAGCCAGTTTTCTGCCCTGTTGAGTAATTCCCGGGCGACAACCGGTTGTTCAATTGTTTCGAAAGCTCCAAAAAAGCCCGTATCCGGCTCCCTGTATTGAAGGTCGATAATCGCCGCCACCCTGCCTACCGGCCGGCCGTTTTCAAAGGCCAGAAAATACTGGTAAAGAAAGCGTCCCGGCGGGAGCGAAAAGGGGTTTAGCATTGCCGGCGTAGCTGGCTCCGGACAATATTTCAGGCAATGGTAAATAGCTTTGGGGAGGTTCAGGAAATCGAAAAGATCCTGGTGTGACCGGACAGTTGTTATTTCTAGCGACATAGCGACATTACCCCTTAAACCTAATATATGTTTTGACCGGGGAACTTGACATTGTCTTTGCGGTGTGTTAACATACACCCATGTAACTTTTTATAAAAGTTACGAGATTTTATTTTTTTAGGAGGAAGAAGAAGTTGCAAGGGAAAGTCAAGTGGTTTAGCGCAGAAAAAGGGTACGGCTTCATTGAAACAGAGGATGGCAGCGATGTTTTTGTACACTACTCGGCCATTAAGGGAGACGGATTTAAGAGTTTAAAGCAGGGAGAGCTGGTGGAATTTGAAATCGTGGAAGGAGCCCGCGGGCCGCAAGCAGCAAATGTAATAAAACTATAGCAAACCTCCCCAGTCCGAAAAGCCGAAAAGCCCGGGCTGGGGTTTTTGTCTTCAAGGATGCGCAAACGGAAAGGAGTGTTGTTGTTTGCAAGTACAGGTGCGGGGCAGAAACATGGAAGTGACCAACGCTTTGAAGGAGTACGTGGAGAAGCGGGTAGGCAAGCTGGGTAAATACCTGGATGGAATCACGGAGGCGCAGGTGACGCTGACCGTAGAAAAAGGATCCCATCGGGTGGAGGTAACCATCCCCATCAACAGCATGCTTGTGCGCGGGGAAGAAGCAACCCAGGACATGTACGCATCTATAGACCTGGTCGTGGACAAACTGGAAAAACAGATTCGCAAATATAAAGGCAAGCTTTTTAAACGGCTGGGCAAAGCCGCTGGGGAGGCAGCGGGGGACGCGGCGCCGGCGGTTAATTTAAATCAGGAAGATAGCCCGCAAGTTGTACGTACCAAGCGTTTTACCATTAAACCGATGTCGTTGGACGAAGCCATCCTGCAAATGAACCTGCTGGGTCACAGCTTTTTTGTCTTTACCAACGCAGAAACGGAGCAGGTTAACGTGCTGTACAGGCGTAAAGACGGCAATTACGGGTTGATTGAGCCGGAAGGTTAATGTCTCATTTATCGAAGGACAATACAGCCGTTTTAGGAATTCATTTCGGAAGGAGCCCAAGGTTCCTCCTGGTCGCAAAAACCCCTGCAGTCGAATTAACTGCAGGGGTTTAGTTTTTAACCAATCACCGACGCCTTTCGACCACTTCTTACTTCTTTCTGGCCGTTGGAAACGCCGCCCAGGTCGCCGGGGAATTTTGTTTTTTTAATTCAAAAAGTAAGCATGGGCAAACATTATTGGTTTCTGGCAGAGTATATTGTATAATGGCAAAAAGGAGGGTGGGCGGATGAAGTGCCGCGTTTGCAAGGCTCCGGCTTTGGCCAAGTTTCCTGCGCACAATGCCGCGTTTTGCAAAGAGCATTTCGACGCCTTTTTTCTGCGCCAGATTGCCCAGACCATAAAAAGATACCAGATGCTGCCCGGGGAAGCGCGGGTAGTGGTCGCGCTTTCTGGAGGAAAAGATTCCCTGGTAACCGCCCTGGCGCTGCGCCGCCTCGGTTACCGGGTAGAAGGGCTCTTCATTGACCTCGGCATCAGCGAAGGGGACTTTTCGCCCGCTTCCCGAAGAGCCTGCGAAGAATTTTGCGCGGCCCAGGGCGTTCCCCTTCGCGTGATCGGTCTGAAGGAGGAATTCGGGCGCACCCTTCCGGATATCGCCCGCCGCTATCCCCGGCCCTGTGCCATTTGCGGAGTCACCAAAAGGCGCCTCATGAACGAATACACGCTGTCCTCTGGCGCCGCCGCCCTGGCCACCGGCCACACCTTGGACGACCTGGTTGCGGCTCTTTTTGCCAATCTTTTGCGGTGGGACCTCCATTACCTGGCCAAGGGGCTGCCCGTTTTGCCCGCCGAACCTGGCTTTGCCCGGAAGATAAAGCCGCTGGCTTTCCAAAGCGAAGACGAGATTAGTACTTTTGCCAGGCTGCACAGCATAAACCCGGTGGAGGCCCTTTGTCCTTACGCTACGAAAGCAAAATTCAGGCGTTACAAGGAGGTGTTCAACGCCCTTGAAGAAAGGTCACCCGGGCTGAAGCGGGCTTTTTACCTGGGGTACACTCGCAACGCCCGCCGCTTCCGTGAAAATACTGCCCGCCCGCTGCTGGCCGCCTGCCGGGCATGCGGCTTTCCAGCAGCGGCGCCGGTCTGCACTGTCTGTCGCGTCTGGCGGGAGGTTCCCAAAGAACCTCCCGCGTTTTCTCTGTGAATGCTCCCACCCAAGCCTTTTCGGAGGAGCCTGTTCTTTTGCTTTACTTTCCGCCCGGGCGCGTGTTAAAATTTTAAAAACGCCATCAAGCACTGTTTGTTGGCCACGAGGTGGATTATGAAGTTAATTGCGGAAGGTCCCAACCGTTACCGGATCGCCCGGCAGCCCGGGATGAAGGTGGATGCCGTCGTCTTTGTCAGCCCGGCACTGGTCGGTTACCTGTACGAGGACAAAGCGCTTGAGCAGCTTGCCCACGCCGCCCAGCTGCCCGGCGTAGTCGATCCGGTAATCGGCATGCCCGACATCCACGAGGGTTTTGGCTTGCCCATCGGCGGCGTAATGGCCTGCGCCGCGGACGGGGTGATCTCTGCCGGGGCGGTAGGCATGGATATCAACTGCGGCGTCCGGTTGATCAGGAGCGATTTATCGGCCCGCGACTTCGACAAACCGCTTTTACGGCAAATTATGAAGAAAATCGAGGAAGACGTACCGACGGGGGTAGGCAAAAAAGGCCGGCATAAGGGAATTACCCGGAAAATTTTCGAAAAGGTAGTGCATACCGGAGCGAAGGGAATTATCGAAGAGGGGTTTGGCGACCTCAGGGATCTTGAGTGCATAGAAGAAGGCGGCTTTTTAGAAGGGGCGGACCTGGGGGCGGTGAGCAGCGAGGCGATCAACAGGGGTTCGGTTCAGCTGGGAACGCTTGGCGGCGGCAATCACTTTATTGAGCTCCAGGAGGTTGCCGATCTTTACGACCAGACTTTAGCGGCGGCCTTCGGCCTTTTTCAGGGGCAGTTGACGGTCATGATCCACACCGGCAGCCGCGGCTTTGGCCACCAGATCTGTACCGATTATTCCAAAAGCCTGGTTGCCGCCGCGGAAAAATACAAAATTAATTTGCCCAGCAAGGGCCTGGCCTGCGCTCCCGTTGATTCCAGGGAAGGAAAAATGTACTACGCGGCGATGGCCTGCGCGGTCAACTTTGCTTTTGCCAACCGGCAGATTATCATGCATGATCTAATTCAGGCTTTTTCGGAAGTTTTAGGGAAGCCGCCCGATTCTCTGGGCATGCGCATAGTTTACGACGTGGCCCATAATATTGCCAAGTGGGAAAAACACCGCGGGGCGCGCCTGCTGGTGCACCGGAAGGGCGCCACCAGGGCTTTGCCCGCCGGCCACCCGGATAACCCCCCGGTTTATGCTCGGATGGGCCACCCGGCGCTCATTCCGGGGAGCATGGGAACGGCCTCATACATCCTGGTCGGCACCTCCAAAGCAAAGGAAACCTTCTTTTCGGTAAACCACGGGGCGGGGAGGACTCTTTCCAGGAGCGCCGCCTCCAAATCCATCACCAGGGAGCAGTTTGAGGAAAGCATGGGCGAGGTCCTCTATAACAGCCGCAACTACCGCGAACTGGTCGATGAAGCGCCCCTGGCCTACAAGGACATTGAGGAAGTGGTGAATACTCTGGTCGCCCTGGATTTTACCAAAAAGGTGGCGCGCCTGCGCCCGCTGGCCGTAATCAAGGGGAAGGATTAAGAAGACAAAAGAGACGCCAGGCCTCCCCGACGAAGTTTTTCGACAAGTTTTTGGGACGGTTGTTGAGGTTGGAGCAATGGCCAAAAAAGCCCCCCGCTACAATGTTTATTCTGAGCACCTCATTCGTAAATTTGGCGAAAAGGTATACAAGCTGCCTATAAATTTGCCGGGCACGTGTCCTAACCGGGACGGCAGGTTGGGGACGGGGGGGTGTATTTACTGCGACGAAGCGGGGGCGGGTTTTGAGTGCCTGCCTGCAACGCTGTCCGTTCAAGAGCAGATCGAGAAAAACCGCGCCTACTTCCAAAAGCGTTATAAGGCCAGAAAGTTTATCGTCTATTTCCAGACCTTTACCAATACCTACCTTCCTTTTGAGCAGTTCCGGGAGAACGTTTTAGCCGCCCTGCGGGGCGACGACATTGTGGGCCTCTCCATCTCCACCCGGCCCGATTGCATAAACGATCGGCAGCTGGAATTTTTAGCCGGGGCAAGGAGCCAAAAAGGGGTGGACATAAATATAGAATTGGGCCTGCAAACGGTTAATTACCGGACGTTATTAAAGGTCAACCGTGGCCATACCCTGGCCGAGTTCATCGATGCAGTCAGCAGAATTAAGGCCAGGGGCTTTGAAATTTGCGTACACCTGATTTTAAACCTGCCTTGGGACGAGGAAATCGACGTCATTGAAAATGCGAAGGTTCTTTCCGCCCTGGGAGTACATTATGTAAAGCTGCACTCTCTTTATATAGTCAAGGGCACGGTGCTGGGAGAGATGTACCAGCGGGGGGAGTTTGCCGTTATTCCCCTGGAGGAATATGTGAACCGGGCGGTTACTTTCCTGGAATATCTAGATCCCGGAATTGTCATCCAGCGTTTGGTGGGCAGGGGGCCTTTCGAGAAAGTGCTTTTTTCCAACTGGGGCGTCAGCTGGTGGCTGGTAAAACAGAAAATTGAGCAGCGCTTAGAGGAGCTCGACACTTACCAGGGGCGCCTGTTTAATTATTTAAACGGGGCGGCCCTGGCAACTGCAGGCAACTCTTGTCCGAATAAGCACAAATTTTTATAAAAAAGAAGGGAATAACTCGAAATGGAACAGACCCGAACTTTTGAGGAAGCATTGTCCAGGCTGGAAGCGGTGGTCAGGGAACTGGAAAACGGAAAACTCCCTTTAGATAAGGCCCTGGAACTTTTTGGCGAGGGGATCTCCCTGGCGCAATTTTGCCACCAGCAACTGGAAAGGGCCGAACAAAAAATCTCCGTTTTAATGGCCGACGCCGGGGGCGGTTTGATCTGTAAAGAAATCTCCCTGCCGGATTTAAACCCAGAGAGTTGATGGACAAAAAGGAGAATTGCGATGGATTTCCTCACCGAATTAAAAAAGCGGGCGGGAATCGTTGACGAAGCCCTAGAACGCTTCCTTCCTTCCGCAAGTAATTACCCTCCGCTTATCCACGAAGCGATGCGTTACAGTGTGTTTGCCGGCGGAAAGCGCCTGCGCCCCGTCCTGACCATGGCCGCAGCCGAAGCGGTGGGGGAAGACCCTCTCCGCGTCCTGCCGGTGGCCTGTGCGATCGAACTCATTCACACCTATTCCTTAATCCATGATGACTTGCCGGCCATGGACAACGACGATTTTCGTCGCGGCAGGCCAACCAGCCACCGGGTATACGGAGAAGCGATGGCTATTTTAGCGGGAGACGCCTTGCTTACCCTGGCCTTTGAGCTGATGACCCGCACCGTACAGGAGGGGGCGGCCGATCCCCACCGCGTACTGCGCGTGATTGCTGAAATCGCTCATGCCGCCGGAACGGCAGGACTGATCGGAGGACAGGTTGCCGATCTTCTTTTCGCGGACAAGGACCTGGACGGGAACACCCTGGAGTATATCCACCGCCGCAAAACAGGGGCGCTCTACCGGGCGGCAGTGCGTTCCGGCGCCATCCTGGCCGGTGCAGACGAAAATACGCTTTCCTCCTTGACCGAATACGCCGAATACCTGGGCCTGGCTTTCCAGATCAAGGACGACATTCTGGACGTGGAAGGCGATCAGTCCAAACTGGGCAAGCCGGTGGGCAGTGATCAAAAGAATAAAAAGGCCACCTACCCCGCTCTTTTTGGACTGGAAAAAGCAAAAGAAAAAGCAGGCCAGGCGGTGGCGGCGGCAGTTCAGGCGCTTACAAATTTCGACCGCCGGGCAAACTTTTTACGCGAGCTGGCCGCCTTCGTGGTTACCAGAGATTTTTAAGGTATTAACCAGGAAGATTTAAAAAAAAGAAAAGGAGCTTTCACCTGCTGGCGCCAATCTTAAAACATGCCTGACTATTAAAATGTTCATAATCAGTAACTGCCCGCCCACAGCAGCTTTTTTAAGCATAGAAGTTGTTTGCTTCAACTGCCGGGTTGTGTTATAATTACGTTCTAAAAATAATTTAAATTCAGGTAAGTGATGCAGTATCCTAGTCGGGGATGCCTTTTCTGAAGACGGGCCTAAAAATCCGTCAAGGGCACATCGATGAAGTTCCTGGTGCTGGCTACCAACGCCCAGTTGGGGGCTGGTACTGGGAGTTAAGGGGGTGGGGCGACCTGCAAGGGCATGCGGGCGTTGACCCCGCCCCCGTGGAGACTCAAGTTCGTGGGATTGCCGCGTTTTTTTGGCGGCTGACTATGGCTTGAGGCGTGAACCTGCATGTGGTGGGCAGCTGCGTGCAGTGTAGCCTGCCTTGAGTGGTAACGGTGGATGTTACGAAAAAAGCGCTGCCGGTCCATGGGCCCGTGGCCGGTAAGCAACGACTGAAACCGTTACTGCAAAAGAGGCTAGGAAAAGGCTACCCGCGGAGGAAAACTCCTAGGCTGTCCGGGAGAGCCGGGGCAGTGCGGGGATTGCAGTGTGG
>DYES01000006.1 GCA_020725585.1 Desulfovirgula sp. | reverse complement strand
GGAAGCCGTTGCTCGGGCGAAAGAGCTGGCGACCGAGTTTTGACGTCTGCCCATGGGCATTTAATCTGCCCATAGGTATTTAATAAGGAATTCAAGATGCTTCGCGCTGTTTTCGGGAGCCTTAGTTCGAGCGGGTAATCCCCACCAAGTTCTTTGTGGGGCTCATGCTTATTTGGGCCAATTTTTTAGGATTTTTAGTTTCTTCTTCCCTGATATACTTTAAAAACTTATTCAAATCTCCTCCGAATTTTTCTAATATGGCTTCACGCGATTTCCTGACCTCATTGACAATCGGATCGTCCATTACTCATCCCTCCTCATCAGCTCATCTGGGGTGACAATTTCCGGAGTATCCAGCCCAACGGCATCGTTATAGCGTTTTAATTTCCTGCGAATTTCACCGTGAGCAAGGTGCTTGCAGTTCCACGTTAAAAGGTAGTCAAGATTATAGGCTACGGCGTACGCCAGGTGCAATGCGTCCAAAGCCGATTTCTCCGGGATTCCCAACGCTGAAATGTATTCCTGTGCAAGTTTTCCGATTTCCTCAGCTACAGGCAATACCTCTATGTCCCTAAGGTAGTCGGTTCTTAATTTGGCCAACTCAGCATCGCCAGCCCAGATTTCGATTAACACTACCTGCGATATGTATAGCCTGAAACGGCTCCTTTCCTTGTTCCACCACTCGTGCGTGGTTTGCTGGCGGGCAGCTATAATTATGTCCCTGCTGGGCTTGGAGGCGAGGTAACTCGGAATGGTGGTCTCCACATATAGGGTTGGTTTATCTTCCATCCGCTTCACCCGATAAAAATTATCTCACGAAAAATTACCGCTGTAAAGAACGCCCATGCCAACAACATCGGATCCGGGTTGGCGCGGTAACTTTCAAAGTCTAGCCCCGATCTCCCGTACCGTTGGCAGCTCTTTGCCATTTCACCTGACACTGGTGTCCTTCCAATCTTCCTGGAACCGGGTCATAGTGTTGACTTTTCTATTATACTTCATGTTTTAAAAGTTCTTGCAGAACTTTTGAACTTCGTGGCGATCGTCTTCCTCCAAATCTTTTGGACCGCCCTTCACAACCCCTTGGCCGCCAGTTCTTCCAAAAGGGCGGGAAAGCGGGCGTACCTGCTGCGCAGTTCGGCAATGTACCGGCTCCAGGCCTCGCCGGTGCCCAGCCTTTCGTGGAGGGAGCGGACCTTTTTCAGGTAGGCGGCCGCTTCCCGGTAAGACGCGCGCTTGCGCTGGCCGATGGCTTTTTCCGCCAGGTCCCTGTACAGCCTCAGGGCCGCTTCCGGGTGGTCTTTTCCCGCCGCTTCGGCCACCTTTAAAAGATATTCCTGCCGGCCCCAAACCTCCACCCGGGGAAGCAGTTCCAGAGCCCTGGCCACGTCTTTTTCCGCCAGTGCTATGTCCACCAGGATACCGAACCGGCCGCTCCTTTCCAAAGCCGCCAGCGCCTCCTCCCGGACCTTTTCCCAGACCCCCAGGGAAGCGGCCGATTCCCGCAGCTTTTCGTACCCTTTTACGGAGGGCTGCCCAAAAAACAGCTTGCGCCGCCAGACCAGGGCCACCGCCGGGTCCCCGTGCTTCTGGTGGTACGCAGCCAGCCACTCCAGGTAGCTCCAGTAGGGATTTTCGCCCTGCACCTGACCCTCCAGCAGGGCGGCCGCCTGCGGCCCGGCCCCCGCTGAAACCAGCGCGTCCGCCACCCTGATCATCACCCCGGGAAGCTGGGCAAGGTGCCTCTGCGCCAGTTCCACGGCCTCCGCTACTTTTCCTTCGGCAATCAAAAGAAACGTCTTTTGTTCGGGGGTCCCCAGTTCCCTCACCAGGGCCGCGGCCTCCTCCGGCCGGCCGTGTTCTTCCCGCCAGCTAACCAAAAGATCAACCAGCATTTCCTGCTCCCAACTGCTGTCGCCGCTTTTTTCCAGAACGGACCGTATCCGCTCTTCCAGGGAGACCCATTCTTCTTCCGTAGCGTATTCCAGAAGGACTTCTTGGGCAGGTTCGGCAAAACCGATTCCGCCCAGGTCGATTTCCCGCAGGACCGCCTCCAAAAGGGAGGCCAGCCAGGACCGGCGCACGACGGGAGCGGGTTGCCCCTGAGCAAAGCACTCCCGGAGCCCCTCTACGGCATCGCCGGCAATGGCGGCCAGTTCCCCCTCCTCGTCCATCTGGGCCAGAAGACCGTCGTACCCGTCTACCAGGGCGTCCAGCACGGCCTGGTAGACCGCCCCCGCCCCTTCCCACTCGCCTTCTGCGGCCAGGCTCCCGGCTTCTTTGAGCATTCCCCGCAGGGTCACGGCCGCCAGGTCCGGATTTTCGGAGCTTACCGCCCGCCGGGCTTCCCTGCGGACGATCTCTTCGTCCACACCCTTTCCCGGCGCCAGGGCGGCGGCCGCAAAAACGGCGGTAAGAAGCTCCGGCTCCCGGTTTACCAGACTCTCCACCAGGGTTACGAGCTGTTCTTTGGAAAGGCCGGTCAAAATTTCCCTCAAGGGCCGGTGAAAACTCAAGGAATCCGGGCGGTGAAGACAGGTCAGCAAAAGGGCGACGAGGTGCTTGCAGAACCCCCCGCGGGGGCAGGTGCAGGAAGCCTCCGCAATCCCCTCCTCCCCGAAAACAACCCGGACGTTGTAGGGCTCGTACCGCGAGCCCGCGCACTGCGCCCGCAGTTCCCGGCCGAAAACAGCGGGCTCCAAAACGGCCCCGCTCCGGAAGTACTCCCATCCCCTCTGAAAGCTGGCTTCGCCGGCAAGTTCGCGAATCTCTTCTTCACCGGGAAGGGGCAGGGCCGGGGTCTTGGATTTGCCTTTTTTCTTGTCCGTTCTAATTATCGTTTGCTCCTTTCTGTCTGCTTTGGTTACTGTTAAACTGAAGAAAAACTTTAGCCCCGCTCCTTTGTTTCCCCGTTTTGCCTGGAGCGCCGGAGGTCTTCCAGAACCTCGCGCGCCGCCCGGTAAGTTTCCGGGTCCACCTCGGCCGGGCGCTCCAACAGGGCCGTCAAGACTGCTTCGGCCTCGTCGCTCCGGCCGTACTGGTCAAGAAACAAGGCGTACCGGTAGCGGGCAAATTTGTAATTTGGAAAATCGTTAAAAATTGCCTGATATTCTTTTTCCGCCTGCTCCACCTGTCCGGCGGCCGCCCGCAGGTCCGCCCGGTCGCAGCGGTACATCCCCTTTTGCTCCTCATCGCCGGTCAGGTCAATTAACCTGTCAACTGCCTTAATACCCTCCGCGCTTAATTCACGGTGGTTAAAGCAAAGGTGCAAAATATCTTGAAGTGCGTTGGTAAGCAAATTTTCGTTCTGCTCTACCTGGGCCGCGTTTTCCCGCAGACAGGCCAGGGCTCCCGTGAGGTCCCCCTGGGCTTCCAAAAAATGAGCGATGTGCACCCGGTTTTCAATTTGCAGGGTGATTGCTTCCGGGTCCAGGGAAAGCAGGTAGTCCGGCGTCGCGTAGCTGCCGCAGCCGAGAACAAGGGCGCCGGCATTTTTACGCGGGGTAAAGAATTCGGCCACCGGCAGGCAGCACTTTTTATACTTCCGGCCGCTTCCGCAGGGGCAGGACTGGTTGCGGCCCGTACTGCGAAGGTCCGCCCCCAAAATTTTTAAGCGCCGGGAATACATTTTTCGGTCAAACGGAGCTTTTTCTCTCAGCACCTTCGTAAAATGGGGGATGAAAAGGGCGGCAATGGCTCCCCGGGCGGCATGACTGGTCAAACCCATGTTTTGCAGGCGAAAAAAAGCCTCCCTTGCCTCCGGAGGATCGCCGTCTTTAATCTGGTTTTCTATAATGCCTTCGATAAGCACGTGAAATATAGGATTTACACCGTTGATCTCAATTGGGCCGGGGAATTGCCCCCTCTTTTCCCACAAGATTTTTACTTCCGGATGTTCTGCTAAAATTGTCTGGATGCTTTCCTCATCCCTCAAGAACTTTGCATACAAATCCTGGCCTTCGAGGTCCATTCCTTTCATCATCCCTTCAGAAATTTATACCCGGCGCCCGTCTTCAGGCCCCCGCGCCCCCTCCACAATACTTACCTATTCGCGAATGTTCGTTCGCTTCTCTTCATCCGGGTATTCTTCGATGACCTTGCCGCCTAAAGCCGCCTAAAATCACTTCCTCTACTTCAAGTCTGTCAATAGACCGTTCGATCATCCTTTTCACAGCATGTTCTGAAAAACGATAGTCTTTTGCTTTTTATTTTAACCTGAATACCTCGTAATGTCATCATATTTTCACCATTACCCTCCATAATATTTACCTATTCGCGAATGTTCGTCCGCTTCTCTTCTCACACCAATCCCGGCCCTTTTGCTTTAGCTTAACAAAAAGCAGACAGAAAAGGAACCTTTTTCCCTTTCTCTGTGTCTAACTTAGTGTTGAAGGAGGGGACGAAAATGAAACTGGCCGAGGCGCTTCTGGAGCGCAAGAGTTTAAAAGAACAGATCGGTGCCCTGAAAGAGCGGGCCATCAAGGACGCCCGCGTGCAGGAGGGAGACCAGCCCGCCGAACGTCCGGAAGAACTGGCGGCGGAAATTGAAAAGCTGGTGCAGCGGCTGGAAGCAATTATAACGGCCATTAACCGGACGAACCTGCAGGCCAGGCTCCCGGACGGACAGACCATCATGGAAGCCATCGTGAAACGGGATATGCTCAAGCTGCATCACCAACTGGCCAGGGACCTGGCCGACGCGGCCGCGACCGACCGGGACGGCTGGCGGCTGACCCGTTCCGAAATCAAATTCCAGCCAACGGTGGATATCGCCCGCTGGCGACGCGAGGCCGACGCCCTGGCCAAGGCCTACCGGGAACTGGACGCGGCCATCCAGGCAGCGAACTGGACCACCGAGCTCAGAGAAGAATAAGCAAAGGCAAGGCAAGGCCAATCATGACAATCATAAAAAAACGTTTTCGGGGTAGCCGGGAGGGCAAACTGCTGAGGGCATCTCCCCGCCGGGGGTGCTATATCCGGCCGTAGCCGCGCCGCCAAAGCGCGACTCCGTTAACTGCTCAGGGGCTCAGAACCCCTACTGAGAAACGGTGAAAGGGTACCGGGTAAAGAGTACACGCGTACAAATCACCGGGTAAAGCGTAGAACCACGTGCCGGCAGCGAGTTCTTTTGGCGAGGGCGGGAGAGCGGGAAAAAGAAAATTTAGCCGCGGCTAAACTAATCCATGCCGCGTATTCTAATACACCTTCCAGGGTTATCTCATCTGAGGCCAAAATCTTTTCTCCTAAGTGTTTGTGATGGGGATATGTTTGGATCTGTTTATGATGAGGCGCATTATCCCACCTTAGCCTGAAGTCTTGTATCTCATAGGAGTTTACGATCCTGGACTTATTCAGCAATTCTAATATCTTTAGCACGTTCTATTTCACCAATCTTTTTTTTAAGCTCTTCAAAGCTGCGTTGATAAGCCTTCCATTCAAGATAGTCATCCCAGCTCTCAAAGTCTTCTGCCGCCTGCTTGATGCGCACCTCAAATTCCTTAAAGCTACACTCATATTTTTGTTCAAAAAGCTTAATATGTTCTTTTAAAAGAACCATCTCAGAAATAATCTTCAACTTCTGATATTCTTTTATCTCGCTTTTCGAAACCTCCAGGATACCCATGATACCACCTCTTTTCATACATGGATCATTTGCCCTCAAGCTCTCCAGCCGAAATCTGTTTCAAGTGGATTATAACAAAAAAGAGCAACCATGTATAGCTGTCCCTTCCACCAGATAGCGTCAACCCACTGTAGGATTTTTAAAAACCTCAACCGCCAGATAAAAGACGAGCCAAATAAACTGTCCCCTTCCCCGGTTTGTGGCTGATCATTTTTAGCGCCGTGGTAAGCTGGCTCACCGGACCGCGCAAAGCAGGCAGGTCATTTTTTAAAGACCGTGGACGTGCCGAAAAACCCTTACGTCAACCATTGCAAGAGCGACGGCGTGATTGGGGGAAGGTTCAAAAATACCCCTAAAAGAAATAAATACGGCAATCAACCGGATGAAAGACTATAAGCGAAGGAGTGAATCTCGGTGAAATGGCGTGACTTTAAAAACGAATTGGTGAAAGACCCGGCGTTCAAACAGGCATACGACGACCTGGAGCCGGAATACCAGATCGTTAGGGCCATCATTGAGCGGCGAATCCAAAAAGGAATGACCCAGGCTGAGTTAGCCCGAAAAGCAGGTACCCGTCAGTCCGCTATCGCCAGGCTGGAGAGCGGGACCTATAACCCATCCCTGCGCTTTTTGAAGAAGGTGGCTAAGGCGCTTGATGCGCAATTAAAAATATCGCTGAAGTAATAGGGCTAGGAAGGTGAGCATAAAAAAGTTCGTACAACTTTGCCGGTGATTAATTTACAAAGCCTCCTGCAGAAAAGGCGGTAATGCTGCAAGGCATGAGGAATTTCCGTCCGGAGAGCTGGAAATAATCAATAGAAAGCTGTCTTGAATCGAAGCTGTCTTGAATCGAAAACCGGGAGGTTGAATGATGTCCGTCTTGCTTTGCGTTAAGGCAAACCCGAAGCCGGTCAAGGAATCCAAAAGCCTGACTATGGCGGAGGAATTCCTGCGGGTCTACCGGGAAAAAAATCCCCTGGACCGGATTATCGAGCGCAACGTCTACGAGGAAACCATCCCTTTGGTTGACGCAGATGTGCTTAAAGGATGGGACAAGCTGCAGCGGCAGGAGGAACTGAATTACGTAGAAAAAGAAAAAGTAGGGAAAATAAACGCCTTCACCGAAGAATTCCTGGCGGCGGATAAATACGTTTTCGTCACGCCCATGTGGAATCTCTCCCTGCCGCCGCTGATGAAAGCCTACCTGGACACCATCGTGGTTGCCGGCAAGACTTTTTATTACACGGAGCAAGGGCCGGTGGGAATGGTCAAAGGGAAAAAAGCCGTGCACATCCACGCCCGGGGCGGTTTTTATAACCAGCCGCCCATGGACCAGCTGGAATTTGCCGACCGTTACATCAGGGCGCTCCTCAATTTCCTGGGCGTAACGGACATTCATTCCCTGATCTGTGAAGGCCACGAATATCTGCCCGACCGGGCGGAGGCATTTCTCCAGGAAGCCGTTGCTCGGGCGAAAGAGCTGGCGACCGAGTTTTGACGTCTGCCCATGGGCATTTAATTTGCCCATAGGTATTTAATATGAAACGTAGGTGAAACGTCAACGCTCATGACTTCGTACCTAAGGAATTCAAGATGCTTCGCGCTGACGCAACTCCAATGCACCTCACCCCCGCCCGAAGTCGTCATCAAAGCGCACGATGTCGTCTTCCTCCAGGTACTCGCCAAGCTGCACCTCGATGACCTCCAGGACAACCTTGCCGGGGTTTTCCAGGCGGTGCTTTTGGCCGCTCGCCACAAAGGTGCT
>DYES01000092.1 GCA_020725585.1 Desulfovirgula sp. | reverse complement strand
CTGAAAAAAAGTTTCGAACCCGGCTACACCACTAAGGGAGAAGGGCACTGCGGCCTGGGCCTGCACATAGTCAAAACCCTGGCCGAAAAGCTGATGGGGACGGTGAGGGTTTTTACGGACGGAACGAACGGAACGCGGTTTGTGGTGACGCTGCCGGGGGTGTAGCAGGTAAGGACGGTGGTAGTGAATGGGCACCGGTTTGGCCGCGACACTACTTCATTACGGATTATTTCTCTATAATTTTATCATCGAGAATGTAGTTTTTTTAGCGCTGGCCTTGACCCTTAACGGTTATGACATTAAACAAAACTGGCGGCGGATTTTGTTGCTGGGGACAATTTTTGGAATTGCCGGCCTGGTATTTTTTCACCTTCCCCAGGCGCTTCGGGTCATTCTGCTATGGGCCTTCTTCTTTTGTACAATAAAACTTTGTTGTGGTTTTACCACTCAAAAGTCGGCCTTAGTTACCTTCAGCGTTTTCACTATTGCTTTAATAGCCGAAAGTTCAGCAGGTTTTGTTTTAGTCCACGTTGTCGGCGTTACACCGGCCGATTACCTTGCTTCGTTCACGATCCGCGCGGTTTGTCCTCTAACATATGTTATTCCATTAGCGATACTTACTTACGTTAGCTACCGGCGGCGCTGGCGCATCTTTAAGGAGACCGCCCGTTTCAACATTCCCGTGAAGCCCCTCCTGCCCTTGCTCATGCAGATCATTTTAATATCCATCGCGTACAACGAATTCTTCTTTACCGCGCATTTTGATCCGTCTATCCGGAAATTAATCACGCTAATTATCGCTCTTCTGATCATATCATTGTTCCTGTCCCTTTACTTAACCTGGCGCATCCTTCGCTTTGCCGAGCGGGAAGCCGCTATAGCCGCCCAGGAGAAACTGGCCGAAGAAATGCGCCGGGAAATCGATGCCCTTAGAAGCCAGCGCCACGACCTCATCAACCACGTCCAGATAATGATGGCCCTCCTTTGTGAGGGCCGAAAGGAAGAACTGGCCGAGTACGTAAAGGCAATAGAGTGATATCTATATCTCCTATTAGCTTCCAACAGCTTTATTAACTTTGGTTTGGATTTTCCTCTTTTCAATTTCTTCGGCAACTGCATGGTGAACACATTTTTTATTAACTGGATTAAGGTAGGTACCAAGTGATTTTGCAAGGACTATCGCTACTGGAATGCCTACAATAGTTAGAAATAGGGCTGCTATCTGAAACACCGTGATAATGCAAAGACAGATTCCAATGGGAAGGTAAAGAATCGTGACAAATGTTGAGTAAGCCTGCCATAGTTTATTCTGCTCAACATTTAGCGCTTCTTTGCTAATCATTTCATATTTAAACGGTGCAAAAAGGAACTTGCCATACTCCATAAGACCTAAGCCAATTGGTGCAGCAATAACAGTGGCTGTTAAGATGATTCCTATTAAATACGCGATAATGGCATCGATAAATCCCAAAAAGGGTATATGCCAAAGAATATTCCCCAGTGTCCGCATTATTTCCTCTTCCTCCCCCGGTAAACCACGTGACTGTGATGTAGAAGCCGATCAAGGATGGCAGTGGCAATTACCGCATCACCCAACACCTCCTCCCATTCGGCGAAGCTTTTGTTTGAAGTAAGAATGGTACTACCCCTTTCATACCTGGTCGAGATCAGAGTAAACAGGGCAGTAGCGGCCAAGCGGTCGTAAGGCCAGACACCAAACTCAATAATTATGATAAGACCTGTTCATCTAATCCTGCAACTTCCCAGACGTAAAATTATCAGGTTTCTTTTCTATGATTCCGGGTTTGTTGATTGTAGGAAGATCCGATACGCCTATTGATTTAAGTTGAATGAAGCAAAATATCCCGGGTTTCCAATCCGGGATAATTATTTAAGTACATTATTAAGTACTTAAGCCCGCCGGCAAATAAAAAAAGCCCCGGCCGTATTTCGCCCGGGGCTTTTTAATCTTTACTGGGCTACGTTTATTTTCACCTTGCGCCTGGTGGCCACGTCGGACTTGGGCGCGCGGATTTCCAAAATGCCGTTGGCGTACGTGGCTTCCACCTGTTCGGAACGAATGCTGGTGGGCAGCGCGATGGTCCGGAACAGGCTGGTGGGCCTGTTTCCAGCCCAGGCGGTGGCCGAGATGGTCATCGAGTCGTCGGTTACGGTGAGGCTTAAATCATTTAAACTGACGTTGGGCAATTCGCAGGCCACCACCACGTCGCTATTTGTTTCTGCCAGGTCAACGCGCATCTGGGCCATTCCGGCAGATGATTGGATGGTCTGCGCTGCCGGAACCTGGCCGGCGAAAAAAGGGGGGGCGGCGAAAGGAAAAGCGGTGCCGCTCAGCATGGCGGGATGAAAAGCGAGCGAGTAATTCAGCGTCGGGTTGATCGCCATGCCGGCGGGGTTGAAAACAGGATTGACGTTTACGTTGGGAAGAAAACCTGTGCTTGCTGCGGCGGGACTAAAGGCCAGGGCCTGGTTGATCAATGGGTTAAAGGGCATCCAGGGGTTCATTGCCCATGCCTGGCTCGGGAAGTTGATCGGGCTTGTCACCGCCGGGAAAGCCCACCCCTGGGAAAATGCCGGGTTCATCGCCAGGGCCGCCGAGGAGAGGGCCGGATGAAAAGAGTAGGTTACGGAATTGCCCGGCAGGCCCGTCCGGATGGAAACCGGAAAGGCAGTCGCGCCGCTCTGGTAGCCCTGTCCAAAAGCCACTGCCTGATTGGGGTTAAAGGTGGAAACGTACATCCATCATTCTCCTCCTTTTATTTTGTTTTTTTAGTTTAATTTTCACTGCATATTTTGCCCTTATCTTGATCAATTATGCAAAATAAAAAGCCATAAGATTTTTTCACCAAGGCAATACTAATTTAAAGAGGTGTTCAGCCGTGAACAGGGAAAAGAGAGTAAAGACGATTCAGAAAATAGCCAGGCTCCGGGATGCGGCAGTCCTGTGCTACGTTACCGGCGACCGGGAAAATATCAATACACGCATAGCACCCGACGTTATGCCGGTTTTTTACCGCCACCTGGAAATGATCGGGAAAAAGAAGCGAATTGACTTGTTTCTTTATACCCGCGGCGGGGATATCTTGACGCCGTGGCGGCTGGTGCATTTAATTCGCGAATACGCCGATGAATTCAACGTTCTGGTTCCCTTTCGGGCTTACAGCGCCGGAACGCTGATCTGCCTGGGGGCAGACGAGATAGTGATGGGCAAAATGGGGGAGCTGGGGCCGATCGATCCCAGCGTGGTGAACGCCTTCAACCCCCAGGACCCCGCCAATCCGGCGGCGCGCATACCGGTAAACATCGAGGACGTTTATTCTTATCTTACTTTGGCCCGGGAGGAAGCCGGGTTAAAAAATGAGGCGGAGCTGGTCAAAGCTTTTGCCCTGCTGGTGGAGCGCATCCACCCGCTCGCCCTCGGCAACGTGCACAGGAATTATTTGCTGATTCGCTCCCTGGCCAGCAAGCTGTTGGGGCTGCGCAAAAACCACCACGAGCTCTCCGAGGTGCAGAGGATTGTGGACCACTTGACGGAAAAGCTCTACGCGCACAATCATATGATTTCCCGCCGGGAAGCTGCTGAAGAAATCGGCCTGCCGGTTGCGTACCCGAATCGGGAGTTAGAGAAACTGATCTGGGATTTATTCCAGTGCTACGCCGATGAATTGAGTTTACAGGAGCCTTTTAACCCGTCCCTGCTGTTAAGGGGGGCGCGCGCGGAGTTTGACGTAGCCGGCGGGATCGTTGAGTCCGAATACGGGCAGGATTCTTTTATTTTTTCCGGGGTGGTTGAAAGAAGCGATTTTCCCGATCCCGGCAAGATCAGTGTGAATATTTTAAAACAGGGGTGGCGAACGATAATCTAAAGGTGCAGATAAAAGTGCAGAAAAGGACGCAAAAAGTACAAATGGGAGGAGTTAGCTATGGAGGACGAAAACAAAAAATCCAAAGGGGTAAAATTTTATTATTATTCAGGAGGCACCAGATATTATTGTCTGGTCACGAGGACTTCCGGCTACCTCTCCGCCGAGTTCCGGTACCCCGGGTTTGATGGCGGCGGCACAGGCAGGCTGGTGGTTCCGGAAGTGCGCACGGACAGCGCCCATCCTTCTCTTCCGGCCGCTTTTCCGCAGTCTGTCCCGCAGCCATCAGAGTAAGTCTTTAGCTCCTTTGTTTTTTCGGAAAGCGCACCTCTAAAAGCCCGTACCTGTAGTCGGCGCTGACGTTGTCAAGATCCACGTTCGACGGAGGGGTTAAAAGACGCGCGTAGGTGCCTTTGGGCCGTTCCTGGTAAAGAAAAGCAGCTCTTTCGAATCTTGCGGTGGTTTCCATGGGCGCGTTGAGCGCCACTTCTGATGGTGATATTTCCAGGCTTAATTTATCGGGCTCGGCTCCCGGCAGCTCAAATAAATAGATTACGTGCGCCTCCGTATCCAGGATATCTACGCGGGGCAGCACGGAGTAAGCGGGTGTATAAGCGCCAGGAGAATAATTAAACGCGCTTAAGTTAAATATCCCGGAGGTAAACTGTCCAGCGCCGGCCCACGGGCTTGTCCCTTGGGGATGGCTGCGAAATTCCAAGATCCGTCTCTCCCTTGCTTATTTATTTTAGTTTTTATTATGGTATTTCCGGCAAAATATTATGCGAAGCAGGCTTTTTCAAGCCCGTCCGGCACCCGTTTAATTCGATTTGGAAGGCGCGAAAAAAAGGTTTTTGGACTATGATGGCGAAAATATACTTTTTACAATCAAATAAAACATGAATAAAACAGATAAAAACAAAAAAACAAAAACCAGTGAATAAAAAAAACTAAAGGGGGAACCCCAATCCATGATCAGGGTTTTAGTTACCGGAGCCTTGGGAAAAATGGGCCGGGAGGTGTGTAAAAGCGTCTGGAATTCGGACGACCTGCAGCTGGTCGGGGCGGTTGATGCGCGCGGTGAAGAGCAGGACGTGGGCGATTTAATCGGCGCCGGGGAAACAGGAGTGCTGGTAAGGAATAACCTGGAGGAAGAATTAAAGCTAAAAACCCCCGATGTGTTGGTAGACTTTACTGCCCCGGAAGCGGCGGCTGATAATGTTAAAGCCGCCCTGCGCCGCGGGGTCCGGCCGGTGGTCGGCACTACGGGAATGAGCGGCGAAGAAATCAAAGAAATCATAGAAATGGCCGGCCGGCTCAAGATCGGGGGGGTCATCGCACCTAACTTTGCCATCGGCGCCGTCTTGATGATTCAATTTGCTTCCCAGGCGGCAAAGTATTTTCCCCACGTAGAGATTATCGAGCTCCACCACGATCAAAAGAGGGACGCTCCTTCGGGCACCGCTTTAAAAACTGCCCAAGCGTTGCTGGAAGCAAGAGGGGATTTTCAGCAGGGGTTGATTACGGAAGTAGAGAAGCTTCCCGGGGCCCGCGGGGGTCGTTTTGACGGCGGAATCCGTCTGCACAGCGTCCGGCTGCCGGGGCTGGTGGCCCACCAGGAGGTGATTTTTGGCGGGCTCGGTCAGACCCTTACCATCAGGCACGACTCCATCTCCAGGGAATCCTTTATGCCCGGTGTGCTGCTGGCCGTCCGGAAAGCGATGACCCTGGAGAAAGTGGTTTACGGCCTGGAGAAGATTATCTTTGAATAGCGAACAACGAATAGCGAACAACCCAACCCTTACAACTGGATAGATTTTTTTGTCCGGCGGCCGATGGGGTGAGGCCACTTAAAGACAAGCACCTCCCTTTTTGCCGGGTCATATATTGAAAGTAAAATAAAACGAAGGCACGATGCACCACTCACGACCTGCGACCAAAAGGGACGGTGGCCGGACATGTTTCGTAAATTGCCTGGGTTAAAGATAGCCGTTTTAGGTGGCGACGCCAGAGAAGTTTTTCTGGTGGAACATCTGGCCGGTCTTGGTCTTTTGGTGAGAGTGTTCGGGCTGCCCGTGGCGAAGGGGGAAAGCATTACTCCCTGTCAAAGCCTGGCTGAGGCATTGGAGGGGGCGCAGGCGGTGATCCTGCCCGCTCCCGGGATCAATGACAAAGGCGAACTTTACTGCCCTTTTCTGGAAAAACCTCCGGTGGTTTCCGAAGCTGAACTTGGTGTCTTGCCGGCCGGCGCCCCCGTCTTTGTAGGGGTAGCCAGGACTTATTTGAAAAATCTGGCCGGCCGGCTGGGGCTGAAGCTTATCGAGCTTTTGAACCTGGATGAAGTGGCCATCTTAAACTCCATCCCTTCTGCCGAGGGAGCCATCCAGCTGGCTATGGAAAAATTGCCCACAACAATTCACGGGAGCCAGAGTTTTGTCCTGGGTTTTGGGCGGACGGGGGCAACGCTGGCCTACCTGCTTGTGGCGATGGGAGCGCACACCACAGTGATCGCCCGGAATCCCGCCCAGCGGGCCCGCGCCTACCAGATGAATTGCCGTGTTCACGATTTTCCGGAGCTGCCCGGGCTCATTGGGGAAGCCGAGGTGATTTTTAACACCGTGCCGGCTTTAGTTATCGACGAACCTTTGCTCCAAAAAGCTTCCCCGCAGGTTTTGATCATCGATCTCGCCTCCGCGCCGGGGGGCGTGGATTTTGAAGCGGCCAGGCGTTTGGGTATTCACGCCTTCCTGGCGCCCGGTTTGCCCGGCAAAGTTGCCCCCAAGACGGCCGGCCAGATTCTTGCCAGGGTGATCCCCAGGCTGCTGGCGGAACAACTGTCCTGATCAGGCTGCCTGAAAAAAATTGGGCCTTCGTTTTTAGGAGGTGCCTGACATGCGTTTAGCCAATATTCGGGTTGGGTTTGCGCTTACCGGTTCTCACTGCACAATCCCGGAGGTAATCCCGCAGGTGGAAAACCTGGTCAAGGAAGGGGCGGAAGTTTATCCGATTATCAGTCAAACGGTAGATGAAACAGATACTAGATTTGGATCGGCCCAGAAGTGGAAGGAGATGCTGAAGGAGATGACGGGCAAGCCGGTGATCAATACAATCGTGGGGGCCGAGCCCATCGGTCCAGGGAAGATGTTTGACGTGATGGTGGTGGCGCCCTGTACGGGGAATACCCTGGCCAAACTGGCCAACGGCATTGTCGATACCCCGGTATTGATGGCCGTCAAGGCCCATTTGCGCAACCAGCGCCCGGTTGTCCTGGCCATTTCCACCAACGACGGGTTGGGGATGAACGCCAAGAATTTGGGCCTGCTCCTGAACACGAAAAACATTTACATGGTTCCTTTCGGGCAGGACAACCCGCAGGAAAAGCCGAATTCTTTAAAGGCGAGGATGGATTTGCTGCTGGATACGATCGTCGCGGCGCTCGCCGGTAAGCAATATCAGCCGGTTTTGGTTTCTGTCAGCTAAAAATTTCCAAGAAAATGACAAAAAAGAAAAAAATTTGATGAAAATTTGCTGATCAAGAGAAGTTTTTCCGGGGACTTGCGCCTTGTCGACATTGCAGTTAAAATATATGCATGAGGTTTAAGCCCGGAAATTTTTTCAGAAGCTTTTATTTTTTCATCTGCGTGCCCTTGGCGGCAATTTCTTTTCAGGGGGGATGATCGTTTTTGCCAGAATATAACGTAGTAGTTGTGGGAGCAGCAGGAGCAGTTGGACAGGAAATCTTAAAAGTTTTAGAGGAGCGGCGGTTTCCTGTCGGTCAGCTCAGGCTGTGCGCAACTTCCCGCTCGGCCGGCAAGCAAATGCTTTTCCGCGGCCGGCCGTATGTAGTTGAAGAGACGACTCCCGACTCCTTTGCCGGCATGGATATCGCCTTGTTTGCCGGCGGGGCGGCCAGCAAGGAGTTTGGGCCGGCGGCGGTGGAAAAAGGATGTGTGGTGATCGACAACAGCAGCAATTTCCGCCTGGACCCGGACGTTCCTCTGGTTGTTCCCGAAGTTAATCCCGAAGACGTGAAATGGCACCGGGGAATCATCGCCAACCCCAATTGCTCGACAATCATTATGGTCGTTCCTTTAAAGGCCATCTATGATGAGGCCGGCGTAAAAAGGGTGGTGGTTTCCACCTACCAGGCCGTTTCCGGAGCAGGGATGGAGGCCATTTTTGAGTTGACCCGGCAAACGAAGGCGGTCTTAGAAGGTGTCGAATATCCGCCGAAAGTTTTCCCCTACCAGATTGCTTTTAATTTAATACCCCACATTGATGTATTTCAGGAAATGGATTATACTAAGGAAGAATGGAAGATGGTGAAGGAAACCCGGAAAATTATGCACGCCCCCGATCTGGCGATTACGGCTACTACCGTGCGCGTGCCGGTTTACCGGAGCCACTCGGAATCGGTAAACGTGGAGACGCACGAAAAGTTAACCGCCCGGCGGGCGCGGGAGATTTTGTCCAGATTTCCCGGGGTGGTCGTTTTGGACGATCCGGCCAATAGACAATATCCCATGCCTTTGTTTTGCTCTGACCGCGATGAAATTTTCGTCGGCCGGATCAGAGAGGACAATTCGCTGGCCAACGGCCTTAATCTCTGGGTGGTGGCGGACCAGCTGCGGAAAGGCGCGGCCACGAATGCGGTGCAGATTGCGGAATTGGTGGTTGAATACGGCTGTTTGCGGAGGAGATAAGAGATAAAGATGCGTTTTATTGTGCAAAAATTCGGCGGTAGTTCTGTGGCCACGCCGGAGCTGCGGGAGCGGGTGGCCGCCAAAATCGTTGCCGCCAAAGAAGAGGGATATACGCCGGTCGTTGTCGTTTCGGCCATTGGCCGGGCGGGAGATCCCTACGCCACGGATACGTTGATCAATTTTGCCCGGCAGGCGTATAGAGATCTTCCCGCGCGGGAAATGGATTTGCTGATGTCCTGCGGAGAGGTTATTTCCGGGGTGATCCTGACGGCCGTTTTGCAAAAGGCTGGACACCCGGCGGTTTTTTTGACGGGTGCGCAGGCGGGAATTATCACCGACAGCAACTTTAACGAGGCGCGCATTCTTAAGGTAAAGCCCGAAAATATTTTAAGGCAGGCCAAAGAAGGCAAAATTGTGGTCGTTGCGGGCTTCCAGGGGATCACCGAGGAAGGAGAAATTACCACCCTGGGCAGAGGGGGGAGTGACACTACTGCGGCGGCTCTGGGTGTGGCCTTAAACGCCGCCTACGTAGACATTTACACCGACGTGGAAGGGATTATGACCGCCGACCCCCGGATCGTGAGCGAAGCGCAGCCGTTGGAAAAAGTAACCTACGACGAGATCTGCCAGCTTGCGCACGAAGGGGCCAAAGTCGTTCACCCCCGGGCCGTGGAAATTGTGATGCAAAAAAATATCCCCTTAAGGGTGCGTTCGACTTTTAGCGACACCCCCGGTACGCTGGTGACAAGTTCGGGGGAGGTTTACCAGGGGACAGTCGATATTACCAGAGACCGGACCATCACGGGCATTACCCAAATCCCCAACATCGTGCAATTTAAAGTCGCCACCCCGGAGGGGGGAGCGGACGGTTTAAACCAGCAGCGGCGTCTTTTTAAAAGTCTGGCCCTCTCCGGGATCAGTATTGATTTTATTAACGTTTACCCGGACGAGGTGGTTTTTACGGTTAAGGAGGGGGTTTGGGAAAAGGCAGCGCAGATTTTAGAAAATGCCGGTTTTAAAGCTGTGGTAACGCCGGACTGCGCAAAAGTGGCGGCGGTAGGCGCCGGGATGACCGGTGTTCCGGGGGTGATGGCAGGTATCGTCGAAGCTTTGACAAAAGAAAATATCCAGATTCTGCAGGCGAACGATTCTTATACAACGATTTGGGTGCTGGTCAAAAGGGAAGATATGGAAAAAGCTGTCCGGGCGTTGCACCGCCAGTTTTTGCAGAGTCAATAAGAGGATAAGGAAGGTGAAAAGTTTTGGCTACTGATTTTGGGCGTGTGCTCACGGCCATGGTAACGCCCTTTGATAAGGATATGGCGGTAAATTATGACCTGGCCAGGAAGCTCGCCCGCCACCTGGCCGAGTCTGGTTCCGACGGCCTGGTGGTGGCGGGAACGACGGGTGAGTCGCCTACCCTGTCCAAAGAAGAAAAGATCGAGCTTTTTCGCGTCATCGTGGAGGAGGTAGGCGGCCAGGCGATTGTCGTTGCCGGTACGGGGAGTTACGATACGGCCAGCAGCGTCGCCCTCACCCAGGCGGCGGAAAAGGTCGGCGTCGACGGCGTCATGCTGGTGGCGCCGTATTATAACAAACCCTCCCAGGAGGGCCTTTACCAACATTTTAAAACCATCGCCAAAAGTACGCACCTGCCTGTTCTGTTATATAACATCCCCGGGCGCACGGGAGTAAACATGCTGCCCGCAACGGTTGCCCGGCTGGCGGAAATCGACAACATCGTGGCGATCAAAGAGGCGGCGGGGAGCATGGACCAGGTGAGTGAGTTGCGCCGGCTTCTTCCGGATCATTTTTCCATCTACAGCGGCGATGATTCGTTAACCCTGCCCATGCTCTCCCTGGGGGCAAAAGGCGTAGTCAGCGTGGCTTCGCACGTCGTCGGGCCGCGCATTAAAGAAATGATCAACGCTTTCATGGCCGGCAACGTAACTTTAGCCACCCAGATTCACCTAAATCTTTATCCCATCTTTAAAGGTTTGTTTATTACCACCAACCCGGTGCCGGTCAAGGCGGCTTTAAACATGCTCGGGTATCAGGTGGGGCCGCCGCGCCTGCCGCTGGTGGAAGCCACGCCGGCGGAAAAAGAAAGCATCAAAAAGATGCTGGCGGAAGCAAAGCTCCTTTAGGGAACACCCCCCCTTGGACCCAAGGGGGGTTCTTTATCTTGGATTATTTTGGGGACCAGGGATGAAGTGGAGTTGGAAATTGTTAAGTTGCGCCCAGGGGATTCTTTGCTTGTGCGGGCAGGGCGTTTGTTTTCAGGCAAGGAAGATTGTTTCCGGGTAAATGTGTTTCTGTTCATCCGGGGCGGGGTTATTGAAAGGATATTCGCCGCTCCCGGCGGGGAGAAGCTTAAGAAGGCTTTAAAAAACTTAGGCAAAGAAGAGCAAAAGGAGCAAATTCCTTTTCTTGATCTCTCTAGGCTGACCATTCTCCCCGGGCTGGTGGACTGCCACGTTCACCTGGCTCTAGACGGGGAAGATTTTCAAAAAGCCGCGCGAAGTTGGGCTGCTCCGGAAGAGATGAAAAAGCACTTAGCGCGGCGCCTGGCGAACACCCTGGCCCGGGGAGTGCTGGCCGTGCGGGACGGCGGGGACCGCGCCGGGATTGGTTTTTTGGCCAGGGAAATGATCAAAAGCGGCACCCTTTTTGGCCCGCATATTACCATTACCGGAAGTGCCCTGCGCAAGTCCGGGATGTACGGATCTTTTTTGGGCGCCGGGGTTAATAAGGGCGAGCTGGCGGGTTCTTTAAAACGGCTGATCGCCGCTGGTGTGGATCAGATCAAGGTGCTGGTTTCGGGAATAGTCAGCTTTCGGGAGTACGGCCGGGTAGGGCCGCTGCAGTTCGGCCCGGAAGAGCTCAATATTTTAGTGGCCGAGGCCCACCGCGCCGGTTTAAAGGTGATGGCCCACGCCAATTCCGACCAGGCCGTAACCATGGCCGCCCGGGCGGGAGTGGATTCCATCGAACACGGCTATTTTATCGGCCGCTCTACGCTTGCCATGCTGGCGGAGCTGGATATTTCCTGGGTGCCCACGGTGGTGCCGGTGGCCAGCCAGGTGCGCCGGAGCGATCTCTTCAGCCAGGAACAGCTGAGGGTTATTGAAAAAACTTACAAAAAGCAGCTGGAGGCAATTGGAGAAGCGGCGGTCCTGGGTGTACGCCTGGGGGTGGGCACCGATGCCGGCGCGCCGGGGGTGCCTCACGGGGAGGGCTACTTAGAAGAGCTCGCGCTGTACCGTCAGGCGGGGCTCAAGCCGGCGTTTATTTTGCGGGCGGCCACTGCCGGGGGGGCAAAAATTGCGGGGGCTGCGCAAAAAGTGGGGCTGCTGGAAGAAGGCAGGCCCGCCAGCCTGATCGCCGTAGAGGGAAATCCGCTTGCCGATCTGAACGCTTTAAAAAAGATCAAATATTGTTTTCTAAGTTAGGTAAATTGCTGTATTGGCGGGGAACGGGTAAAAAATATTATTGTAGAAATAATATCGCCTATGTTAAAATTACCTAAATACTGAAAATAAACGGGCAGGGGCTTGGCATGGACATTAACGTGCGGGAAGTATTAAAAGCGTCCGTCCCTTTTAATTCTTTAGACGACGCGGTCCTTGCGGAACTGGCCAAACACGTGGAAGTGAAAACTTATCCTAAGGGGTCTTACGTCTTCAGGCAGGGGCAGAAAAGCCTGCAGGTTCTTTTTGTGGTTGCTTCCGGGCTGGGGGAGGTCACCCTGACCGACGACCGGGGGCAGGAGACGATCGTGAGCTACCGCCGGCAGTATGATTTTTTTGGGGAAACGGCGCTTTTAACTGATAAATCGTACGGCGGTTCGGTGCGGGCGGCGGAGGATTTAACCTGCCTGCTTGTCCCGCGCGAAAAGGTGGAAGAATTAATTGCCGCCCATCCCGAGTTTTCCAGTTTTTTTACCACCCTCCTTTCGGAACGGCTGCGCATGCTCTACGAGGAAACGGTCGCGCAGCAATCGTACGAAGCGTACAGCACCACCGAATCCCCGCTTTTGCGCAAAAGAGTAAGCGAAATCATGACGAAATCCCCCGTCACCTGCCACCTGCACACGCCGGTAACCTCGGTGGCGCGCCTGATGGCTGATTATCGAATCAGTTCAGTGATTGTGGTGAATGACGAGGGCTGCCCCGTTGGCCTGATCACTGAAAAAGACCTGGTCCATAAAGTGCTGACCAGGCCCTCCTGGCAGGCGGAAAACCTGACCGCCGACCTGGTGATGGATGAAAAGCTGGTCAAGATCCAGATGGACGATTTTTATAACCAGGCGCTTTTAGCCGTGGTTAAGCACCAGGTAAAGCACCTGGTGGTCATGGACGGGGATAAGCTGGCCGGCATCCTGACCTTAAGGGATTTGATTAAGACCAGGAGCACGGGCAGCCTGTGGGTTACGGATAAAATTGAAACGGCCAAGAACCTGGATGATCTGGCGAAGATCGGCCAGGAAGTGGATAACTTTTTAAACGCCCTGGTGGCCGAAAGAGCGTCTGTCCCAGAACTGTTCGAGATCATTACGGAAATGCACGACCGGCTGATCTCCCGGGTGATTGAACTGTGCGAAGAGGAGATGATTAAAAAAGGCTACGGCCCGCCCCCCGTGGAATACTGCTGGGTGAACATGGGCAGCGCCGGCCGCAAAGAGCAAACCCTGCGCACCGACCAGGACAACGCGATCATTTACGCCGACGGCGACCCGGCGAACGCCGACTATTTCCACACGCTGGGCGCCAGGGTGGCCGAAGAGCTGGTGCGCGCCGGCTTTGCCTGGTGCAAGGGCGGGGTGATGGCTTCCAACCCGCAGTGGTGCCGTTCTTTGAGCCAGTGGAAAGAAGTGGTTACCGCCTGGGTGACCCGCGCCGAACCGGAGGACATCCGGATGCTCACCATTCTTTTGGATTTCCGGCCCGTGTACGGGGCGAAAAACCTGGGCCAGGAGCTGTGGGGGCATATTTTTGACGTTTTTCAAAAACCGGTCAGGGCCCCGCACTTTTTAACCGAGGAAGAAGTGCATGTCCGCGTGCCTTTGACTTTTTTCGGCGGATTTATAACAGAGAAGTCGGGGCCGCATAAAAATGAAATAAACTTAAAAGTCGCCTGCCGGCATATAGTAAACTGCGTGCGGGTCTTTGCGGTGAAAAACGAAATTTACGAAACCTCTACCCTGGGCCGGCTTGCCCAGATTGTCGAACGCGGAATTATATCCAAAGAAGACGGCGAATTTGTGCAAAACGCCTTTGAAACTTTGATGATGTTGCGGATCCGCGAAAACCTGAAAAAAGTGAAGCAGGGAAAAAGCGCCGACAATTACATCAATCCTTACCGCCTGAGCAAAACCGAGCAGTCTTTACTCAAAGACGCGTTTTCGGCCATCCTGCGCCTGCAGAAGCTCACCAGCAACAATTTTACAAATTACTGGCTGAGGTATCTTACTTCGTAAAATACCGGAGGGTTCGCCTGGATGCTGGCTGCTTTTCTTCAGAAAGCCAAAAGTTTTTTCTTTCCCCGGCCGGACAACGGCTGTCCGGACCCCGATATGGTGAAGGAAATCAGGGAAATCGTCGCGAAAAACAGGCAAAAAATTGCTCCTTCCACCCCGCTTGAGGAATTGCGCTTCGTGGTCATGGATCTGGAAACCACCGGCTTTACCTACGTAAACGGGGATGAAATTATTGCCGTCGGCGCGGTAGTGGTGAAAGGCGGGAAAGTAAAACGCGAGGAATGTTTTCACCAGCTGGTTTACCCCTACCGCCTGGTGCCCGGGAAGGTTGTCGAGCTTACCGGGATAGGCCGCGAGATGCTGGTTGGCTGCCCCAGTTTTTTTGGAGTGTTGCCGCAACTACTGGAGTTTATTGGAAACAGCGTGATTGTGGGGCACTACGTTCATTTTGACCTGGGTTTTATTAATGCCAAGCTAAAAAAATGCTGCGGGACAAAAATTCAAAACCGGGCGCTGGATACGTCGCTTTTGGCCAGGGCGTTGCATCCCGTCTGGGACAATTATTCTCTAGATAATTTGTTAGCATTTTACCATATTGAACCGGTCGGCCGGCATACGGCCCTGGGGGACGCCATTTTGACTGCTCAACTTTTTGTGAATTTACTGGCTAGATTAAAAGAACAAAAAGTTTGTACTTTAACGGACCTGGATCACCTTTTAAAGCGCAGCCTGCAGTTCAGCCAGCAGGAACTGACTTTTGTCCGCTCATTTTAAATGATTTTCCCACATAATCTTTCCGCAGTCCCGGAGGTCGTAGCCCCCCAGGGCCGCCACCTCCTTTTGAAACTCCGGCCGGCTGATCACGGTCAGGAGGCGCTGAATGTACGGGGTATCCCAATATTCGCGCAGGATGCAAAGATCGTACCGCTCCTCGGCCAGGCTGATGAAATCCAGATCCAGCGCCCGGGCCGCGGCACGGATGCCCAGGCCGGCGTCGGCGCCGCCCGCCACCGCCGCGGCCACGGCCATGTGCGTGTATTCTTCCCGCTCGTAACCCCGGATCTGGCCGGGGTCGATGCCCAGTTTCTTCAGGTGGTAGTCCAGGAGGACCCGCGTGCCCGCGCCGCGCTGGCGGTTGACGAAGGTCACGTCGGGGCGGGTCAGGTCACGAAGCCCCCTGATGCCTTTGGGGTTGCCTCTGGCCACAATCAGGCCCTGCTCCCGGTAAACCAGGTTGACCAGGACTACCCGCCGATCCGGCAGCAGCCGCCGGATGTACGAAACGTTGTAATCCCCCGTTTCTTCGTCCAGCAGGTGGGTGCCGGCGCAGTGCGCCTCGCCCCTTTTCAGGGCGGTCAAACCGCCCAGGCTGCCCACGTGGGCGCTGGACAGGCTGGCTTCGGGGAAGAGGCGGTGCAGGTGGTTGGCCAGCACGTCCAAGGCAATGTCGTGGCTGCCGATAATCACGGTGGTTTCTTTGATTTCTTCCGGGGCGCGGAAGAGCTCCACAAAAACCCGCTCGCCTGCCGCGTAGCCTTCACAAAGGCGCGGGACGCGGATCAGGCCGTCGGCGCGGATTAAAGACGTGATGATGCCCGCTCCCCGGGAAATGGGGGTGGCGATGGTTTTGCCCCCCACCTGCCCCAGTTTCACCCGCACAAACTCCTCCACGCCCAGGGGAGAGACCAGCTTGCGGGAAGCGACGGCCTCGATTTGCCGGCGCGCCGGCGGCACGGAGCCGAGCTTGCGGTAAATGACCGGCTTGACGAATAAATCCATGCACAAAAAGGCGGAGACGGGGTACCCGGGAACCCCGATTACCGGCCGGTTTTCCACCGCCCCCAGGACAACCGGCTTGCCGGGCTTGGTGGCTACGCCGTGCACGAGTACCCGCCCCAGCCGGCGGATGACCTCGGCCGTGTAATCTTCGCTGCCGGCGGAGGAGCCGGCGATGATCAACGCGATGTCGGCTTCGGCCAGGGCCTCCGATAGGGAGTCTTGCAGCGCTTCCAGGTCGTCGGCGGTGATTTTCCAGCGCCGGGCGACTCCTCCCCATTCCTCCACCAGCCCGGCCAGCATCCGGCTGTTGTAGTCGATGATTTCGCCCGGCTTTAAGTCGGGGCGCGGCTCCACTACTTCTGTGCCGGTGGGCAAAATGGCCACCCGGGGCCGCGGATGAACCAGGATTTCTGTTATCCCTCCCGCCAGCAGTCCGCCGACGTCGATGGGGCGGACCCGGTGGTTGGCGGGCACGATCATTTCCGTGGCCACGATGTCCTCCCCGATCCCCCGCACGTGCTGCCAGGGGTAGGCCGGGGCGGTGATTTCAATTACCTGCGGGGAAACAAAGTGGACGTCTTCTACCATGATCACTGCATCGCACCCGTTCGGCAAGGGATCACCCGTGTCCACTGGGAAGGCCTCGCTGCCGACGCTGAGCTGCCGGGGGGTTGTTTCCGAGGCGCCGAAAGTGGAGGCGGCCTTTACCGCGAAGCCGTCCATGGCGGCGGCGTTATAATGCGGGGAAGATATCCGGGCGTACACGGGAGCCGCCGTTACCCGGCCGCAGGCGCTTTCCGCCGGGATTCGCTCCGGAGGGCCGGGGTCGAGTGCACCCGTTTTTTTAAGGTAAGCCAGGTATTCTTCCAGAGCCTCCTCCCAAGGGCGGTCCTCCAGGTAGACGTTTCGTTTTGGCGCGGCCAATCCGGTGCACTCCTTTCAAATTAAAAAAGTTTTACCGCTACCCATTCCCCGGCTTCGACCCCCTCTTTTCCGGCGGGGATTTTGGCCAGGCCGTCGGCCTTGACCAGGGTGGCAATCAGCCCCGACTTGCCCAGGACGGGGTCGGCGTACAGTTCCCCGTTGCGTAAGGCAAGTTTTACCCGCACGTAGTCTTCCCGGCCCGCCGCCGAGCGCAGGTTGCGCGTGAGGCGCGCCCTTACGGGGAACTCCCAAAATGGCTCCCGCGGATAGCCGCCAAAGCGGATCAGCGGCGCCACCAGCAGTTCAAAGACCACCAGGGCGGAGGCCGGGTGGCCGGGCAGGCCGAAGACCGGTTTGCCCTCAATAGCGGCGCCGATGGTTGGCTTGCCGGGCTTTAAGGACACGCCGTGAAACAGCACCCCCGGCCTTCCCAGCGCGTCGATCACGGCGGCCGCCACGTCCCGCGCGCCCACCGAGCTGCCGCCCGAGAGCAGGACCAGGTCGTTTTCCGCCAGCGCGCCGGCCAGCCTCTCCTTGAGCTGGCGGAAGTTGTCGCCGACGATGCCGTACAGGCGCGGCTCGCCGCCGCACTCGCGGACCGCCCCGTAAAGGGTGAAGGAATTGATGTCCCGCACCTGGCCGGGGCCGGGCTTTTCTTCGGGCGGGACGACTTCGTCGCCGGTAGAGATGATCCCTACCCGCAAAGGGGTGCGCACCTCCACCGTGGTGATTCCGGCGGCGGCCAGGATGCCCAGATCCTGGGGACGCAGCCGGTGGCCGGCGGGGAGGATCAGGTCTCCCGCCGAAAAGTCCTCGTTGCGGCGGATCACGTTTTCGCCCGGCGCTACCGGCCGGACGACGCCAATTGTGTTTTCGTCGAGCTCCTCGGTGTATTCCACCATAACCACCGCGTCGGCGCCGGGAGGCAGCATCCCGCCGGTGGAAATGCGCCAGGCCTGCCCCGCCTTCAGCTCACCCGCGGGTTTTTCGCCCATGAACACCTCGCCGGCAACCTCCAGGTAAGCGGGCAGGCCTTCGGAGGCGCCAAAGGTGTCTTTCGCCCGGACGGCAAAGCCGTCCATGGTGGAACGGTCAAAGCCTGGCACGTCGTCGGCGGCCGCCACGTCGTGGAGCAGGCAGCGGTGCAGGGCGGACAGCAGGGGAACCTTTTCCCCCGTCCGGGGAGGGGAAAAATACTTGCCGATTGTTTCCCGGGCTTCCTTGATGGTAATGGCTTTAAATAACTCTTTCATTCGGTTTTCCTGGAATTATAAAGCAGGTGACCAGGATTTGCTCCTTTCCCGTTCATATTTTATCCAGGTTAATAAACCTGTCGAAAAAGCTTTCTGGAGGCGGCGTTCGTCCCTTTTGTCGCGTAAGACGCTCCAGAATATTTTTTGATTCTTATTTTCTATGCGTGGCTGCTTCGTTGCTGGGCTGCGGTTAAAAAGGCGGTGATCCCGTAGGCCAGTAAAAATAATATGACGCTCAATGCGATGGCCAGCTCGGGCTTGCCCTGGCCGACGGCCAGGACGATGGCCGTGGTGAGCACTTTGGTGCTGCCGGCGATGTTGCCCCCGACCATCATGGACGCGCCCACCTCGGAGATTACGCCGCCGAAGCCGGCGATGGTGGCGGCCAGCAGGCCCAGCCGCGCTTCGCGCGCCAAAAGCCAGAGCAGCTGTCCGCGGGAAGCGCCCAGGGCCAGGATTTGCAGGCGTATTTTCGGGTTTAAGGACTGGATGGCGGCCACGGTAAATCCCGTCACGATGGGGGAGGCGATGATCGCCTGGGCGAAAATCATGGCCGCCGGGGTGTAGAGAAGGTTCAGGGCGCCCAGAGGGCCGTACCTGGTAAAGGTCAGCCAGACCACCAGGCCCACGACAACCGGGGGCAGCCCCATCCCGAAGTTAACCACGCTGATCAGCAAACGCCGGCCGGGGAAGCTGGTTAAGGCCAGCAGAATTCCCAAAGGAGCGCCGATGAGGACAGAAAAGAGGGTCGCTAAGCCGGATACTTTTAACGTGCGCAGCGTAATGTCAAGCACCTCGGGATCGCCGGTGAAGAGAAGACGGAAGGCTTCTTGTAAACCCTGCCAGAAAATTTCCATCGCCATTCCCCCCTTACAAACCAAGTTCTGCCAGTTTTTCGGGGCGGGGGGTCCCCGTTTGTTCGTCCCATCCCCGCGCCCGGTAGTATTCCTGCAGGACTCTTTTTACCTGCTCGCGATCCAGTTTTTGCCCGGCGGCAGGGCCGGCGCCGGCCGCCTCCTCGTAAAAACGCGGGGGAAAGTCGGAATCCTCCGGCTTTTCGCCGTGGCGGAGGTTGAATAACTTCTGGAGGTTCCAGATCCTTTCCCCCGCCTGCATGACCTCTTCCGGCGACACCGCGATACCCGTTAAAGCAGTAAAGAGGCGGGAAAAAAGGGTCGGTCCCACCGTGTGCAGCACCGGCGGGCGGATGCACATGCCCAGGGCGTTGTATACACAGAGGAGATCCTCCGCCCATTTTGACATTTTGGGGATGTTTACGTCTTTTGTAACTGGATCGAAGATTTCCTTTTTCAGGTGTTCGGGCATGTCCAGTTTTTCGTACATGTCTTCCGGAAAACCAAACTTTTCGGTCAGGTAGGGCACGGGATTCTCGTTGTAGCGCAAATTTTCCACGGGGTTGCGCGTGCGCAGATGATCGCCGCCGCGCACGTTGGTAATGTAACCTAGCGTCCAGGTGGACCACCGCGCCCGGGGGTCGATTAAAAAGCATTCCAGGCCCTTCACCTCGGCGGTGCAGCGGGGCGCCTCCGGAAAGTTCCGGGCGGCCCGTTTCGTTCCCTCCGCGAGGATATCGCCGATCCCCTGGCGGCGGGCGATCATTTCCAGCAGGGTAAAAACGGCCTTTTCATCTCCCCACCGGAGGGGAAATCCGATCTCCTTTTCTTTTATTATACCCCGCTCGTATAATTCCATGGCAAAGGCCACCGCGGCTGCCGCCGAAACCATGTCCATGCCCAGGCGCTGGCAGGCCCCCGAAAGCCCGGCGATGGCGGGCAAATTGCCGATGTCGCAGCCGGCCCCGAAGCCAATCACCGGCGTAACCTCCAGGTCCTTGAGCTTTAGGCCCGCGTATGGCCCGTCCTTGACCTCGACCCAGTGGGCGCAGGCGATGGGGCAGGCAATGCAGGCCACGCCCCGGCTGGTGTACCTGGGGAGCGCTTTGCGGCTGCGTGTTTCCACCCAGCCCTCGATGGCGCCAAGGCGGTAGTTGCGGCCGGGCAGCGCGCCGAACTCCTGGTAGGGAAGGCTGGCCAGCATGGTTCCAAAGCGGGAAAAGGGGCCGTAAAACGGCGAGGAAAAAATGGCCTGCCGGGTTTGTTGTACCGCCTGCAGAAACTCTTTTTTGCGGGCCGCGTCAACTGGCCCCGTGCCGCGCACCGCCACTGCCTTTAAGTTTTTGCTGCCCATGACCGCCCCCAGCCCCGTCCGCCCCCAGGCGTCAAAAGGGCCGTTTTCAATGCTGGCGAAGCGGACCAGATTCTCTCCCGCCGGGCCGATGGCGGCCACCTGAACGCCTTCGTCGTTGTACTGGCGCCGGATTTCCCGGACCGTGTCCCAGGCGTCCCGCCCCCAAAGGTGGTTGGCCGGCAGGATGTCCGCCCGGCCGTTGTAAATCCAAATGTATACGGGCGCCGGGGCCTTTCCCCGGATGACCAGGCCGTCGTACCCGGCAAATTTAAGCTCGCTCCCCCAAAAGTTACCGGAGTTGGCGGTTCCCCACCGGCCGGTCAGCGGCGAAAGGGCGGAAGCCTCCGTCCGGGAAGCGGTGGGTACCGTGGTTCCCACCAGGACGCCCACCCCAAAAGCAAGCACGTTCTCCGGCCCCAGGGGGTCGGTGCCGGCGGGAATTTCGTCAAACAGCAGGCGGATGTTAAAGCCCAGGCCGCTTAAATACCTTTTCGGCCACTCCTGTTCAATGGGCCTCTCCTTTATTTCTCTGGTGGCAAGATTCACGTCCAGGATTTTACCTGTGTAGCCGTACATTGTAAATTCCTCCAATAAAAAACTGTAAACGTTCCAAGCCGCCTATGGAAAGGCGGTTCTTCATAACCCAATTTTGCTTCTCTTTTTCCGGCTTTATGCTCCGGCTGCCTCCACCACGCGCAGAGCGCCCGAAGGGCAGGCCAGGGCGCATTTTTTGCAGTGCCGGCAAAGGGAAGAAAAAGTTATCGCGAACGTTCCCGCAAACTCGTTTCTGGCGATGGAAACGTAGGCTTTGGTGAGGTCAAATTCGTCGTGGTTGGTAATTGCACAGGTCAGCGCGCAGGTGCAGCAGCCGGTGCATTTACCCGGATTAATTACCATTTCCTGGGGCATGAAACCATCTCCCGGGGGAAGGATAAAAAGATAAAGGATATTTTATAAAAGAATTCTCTTTGGGAAAGCAGATACCTTCTTACTTAAAAATAAAAAACTCCGGGAGGGGCTTGGCGAAAACTTGCCTTTTTCAATCTTTTTTATTTTGCGGAAGGAGCAAAAAGCTGTACCCGGGCCGTAATCGGGAAAGAAAAAAACCGCTGCTGTAAGAAGCGGCGGTTTTCCTGTGGTTTGCCTTTGCGGCAGTTTTCTTTCAGGCGATTTTCTCTATGCGCACAGCGCATACTTTGAGCTCCGGTATTTTGGCGATGGCGTCCCGGACCGGGTTGGTCAGCTTGTTGATGGCCACCTCCGGGAAGTGGAAGGAGGTAAACACCAGCCCCGCGGGCACCCTGTCGGTGATGCAGACGCGCACCTCCACTTCGCCGCGGCGGGAAACCACCCTGACCTTTTCCCAGTTCTCCAGATTCAGGACACAGGCGTCGGCCGGGTTGACCTCCAGGTATTCTTCGGGGTAGTAGACCTCAAGCGCGCCCGTGCGCAGGGTCATCGTTCCCGTGTGGTAGTGGAAGTGCCGGCGGCCGGTGCTGAGCACCAGCGGGAACTGCTCGTCGGGCTGCTCGGCCGGGGGAACGTATTCCACCGGGTGGAACTTGCCCAGGCCGCGGGCGAATTTGCCCACGTGGAGCACGGGGGTGCCCGGATGATCCAGGACCGGGCAGGGCCAGACCAGGCCGCCCTTTTCCAGGCGTTCGTAAGAAATTCCGCCGTAGGACGGGGTGAGCCGGGCAATTTCCGCCATGATTTCCGCCGGGGTGCTGTAATTCATGGGATAGCCCATGGCGCGGGCCACCGCGCAGATGATCTCCCAGTCGGCGCGGGCCTCGCCGACCGGTTCAACCGCTTTGCGCACCCGCTGGACCCGCCGCTCGGTGTTGGTGAAGGTACCGTCTTTTTCGGCAAAGCTGGCCGCCGGGAGCACCACGTCGGCCAGGCGGGCTGTTTCGGTCAGGAAAATGTCCTGCACGACCAGGAACTCCAGCTTTTCCAGGGCGCGGACCACGTGGCCGGCGTCGGGGTCGGAGAGCACCGGGTTTTCGCCCATGATGTACATTCCTTTAACCTTTCCGTGTTCGGCGGCTTCCATCATTTCGCCTACGGTCAGGCCGGGCCTGGCGGGTAATTCCTTAACCCCCCAGGCGGCGGCGAATTTGGCGCGCACCTCGTCTGCGGCAACGCTCTGGTAGCCGGTGAGGACGTTGGGCAGGGCGCCCATGTCGCAGGCCCCCTGGACGTTGTTTTGCCCGCGTAGGGGGTTGACGCCGCTGTGCGGCTTGCCAACCTGGCCGCACAGCATGGCCAGGTTGGCGATGGCAAAGACGTTGTGGGTGCCGCAGATGTGCTGGGTGACCCCCATGGTGTAGAGGATCGTTGCGTTTTTCGCTCCGGCGTAACCGCGGGCCACTTCCCTGATTGTTTGGGCAGCAACGCTGGTGATTTTTTCGGCGTACTCGGGAGTGTACCTGGCAACCGTTTCTTTAAACGCGTCGAAATCTTCCGTGCGGCTGGCCACGAACTCCTTGTTCCACAGCTCTTCGGCGATAATCACGTGGGCCAGGCTGTTTAAAAGGGCGATGTCCGACCCGGATTTGATGGGCAAATGGTAGTGGGCCAGGCCGGCTATTTCCGTTTTGCGCGGATCGACCACGACCAGCGTGGCCCCGTTGCGCACGGCTTTTTTCACCTGCAGGCTGATAATCGGGTGCGATTCGGTGGTGTTCGTCCCGATGGCCAGGATGAAATCCGCCCCGGCAATGTCAGAGATGGGATTGGTCATTGCTCCGCTGCCGAACGCTGCCGCCAGACCGGCGACAGTAGGCGCGTGTCAGAGGCGGGCGCAGTGGTCGATGTTGTTGGTGCCGAACACTGCGCGGGTAAGCTTGCTTAAGAGGTAATTTTCTTCGTTTGTGCAGCGGGCGGAAGCAAGCACAGAGAGCGCGTCGGGACCGTATTTTTCTTTAATGGCGCCCATTCTTGCGGCGACCAGGTTGATCGCTTCCTCCCAGGAGGCCTCTTTGAGCACGCCGTCTTTTTTGATCAGCGGCCGGGTCAGGCGGTCCGGGTGGTGAATGAACCCGTAGCCGAAGCGGCCCTTGACGCACAGTGCCCGGCCGTTGACCTCTCCGGCGCAGGAGGTGACGCCCACCACCTTGCCGTCCTTGACGTTGAGGTCGAAGTTGCAGCCCGTGCCGCAGTAAGGGCAGGTGGTGCGCACCTTTTTCACTTCCCAGGTGCGGGCGCTCTTACGCAGGCCCTTTTCCTGCAGCGCGCCCACCGGGCAGACCGCCACGCAGTTGCCGCAGAAAACGCAGTCCGATTGGCTTAAAGTGGTGTCCATGGCCGGGGCTATTTTGGTGTGAAAGCCGCGGTAGGCGAAGTCGACGACGTTTTTTCCCTGCACCTCCGCGCACATGCGCACGCACTTGCCGCAGAGGATGCACTTGTTCATGTCCCGGACAATGAAAGGGTTGTCGTCCTCGAGGGCGTAACTGTGTTTTTCCCCGCCGAAGGTCCCCCGGCGAACGCCGTAAAGGTAGGCGTAATCCTGCAGGCGGCAGTCGCCGTTTCGGCCGCAGGTCAGGCAGTCCTCCGGGTGGTTGGAGAGGAGCAGGTCTAGGATGGTTTTGCGCGCTTCGATTACCGGCGGCGAATCGGTATAGACGACCATTCCCTCCCGGACCAGCGCCGCGCAGGAAGGAACGAGGTTTTTGCTGCCCTTTACCTCCACCACGCAGATGCGGCAGGAAGCCGGCCGGCTGAGTTCCGGGTCGTAGCATAAGGTCGGGATGAAGATATTTAACTTCTGGGCGGCTTCCAGAATGGTGCTTCCTTCGGGAACAGCCACCTTTTGGTCATTGATGATCAGGTTAACTTCGGCCAACGTCAACCCTCCCCTGGCTAATTTTGGCCAGCAACTTTTCTAAATCCAGGGCCTCGGCCCAGCCGGTGGCGACGAACTTTCCATTTTCTTTCCGGTAGGGCGGCGGGGGTTCGTCCATGTAGAGCAGTTCCAGGGCCAGGCGCCCTTTCAGGCACAGAGGCCGGCCCGGCTTTGGCGGCTGGGGAGTGACTCCGATGACCCGCCCGTTTTTCAAGTTTAAGTGAAAATCACAGCCAGCCTCGCAAAAGGGGCATTTGACGGGTACTTTTTTGATCTCCCAGGAACGCCCCTTGCCGGCCAGCGATTTAAAGGTGAGCGCGCCCACCGGGCAAACCGTCACGCAGCGTCCGCAAAAAACGCAGTCCGACTCGCCTAGGGGAGTATCCATGGCGGGGGCGATTTTGGTGCGGAAGCCCCGGTAAGCGTAGTCCAGAACCGCCCGCCCTTCCACCTGGGCGCACGTGCGGATGCACTTTCCGCACAAAATGCATTTATTCATATCCCGCACGATGTACGGGTTGGCGTCGTCAATGGGGTAGGTGTGCCTTTCGCCTTCGAAGCGGCTGCTCTTTACGCCGTAGTAGAAGGCGTAGTCCTGCAGGCGGCAGTCCCCATTTTTTTCGCAGGTCAGGCAGTCCTGGGGGTGGTTGGCCAGGATCAGCTCCAGGATTGTCCTGCGGGCGGCAATGACCGCGGGCGATTCCGTTTCTACGACCATACCGTCCCGCGCTGCCGTCATGCAGGCGGGGGTGAGGTTCTTTGCTCCTTTCACCTCCACCACGCAGATGCGGCAGGAAGCCACGCCGGGCAGGCCGGGATCGTGGCAGAAGGTGGGGATGAAGATGCCCAGTCTCTCCGCCGCCTGAAGGATTGTACTTCCTTCAGGCACCTCCACAGTTTGTCCGTTGATGACTAACTGGCTCATGCTTTCCCCCCTTACCTTTTCTCCACGGCTCCGAACTTGCATTTCTGCAGGCAGCTGCCGCATTTGATGCATAGCGCAGTGTCGATGACGTGGGGCTGCTTCTTTTCTCCTTTGATGGCCCCCGTCGGGCAGGCGCGGGCGCAATTACCGCAGCCGTTGCATTTCTCCGGCACGATGAAATAGACCAGGAGCGCCGGGCAAACGCTGGCCGGGCAGCGCTTGTCGACGATGTGGGCGACGTACTCGTCCCGGAAGTAGCGCAGGGTGGAAAGCACCGGGTTAGGGGCGCTCTGGCCCAGGCCGCACAGGGAAGTTTTAATGATTACTTGGCCCAGCTGTTCTAAGGTGGCGAGGTCTTCCAGCTTCCCCTCGCCCGCGCAGATCCGCTCCAGGATTTCCAGCATCCGTTTGGTTCCTTCCCGGCAGGGGGTGCATTTGCCGCACGACTCGTTCTGGGTGAAGTTTAAGAAATAGCGGGCGACGTCCACCATGCAGGTGGTGTCGTCCATCACCACCAGTCCTCCGGAGCCCATCATTGCTCCCACCGGGCCGAGGGAGTCGTACTCGATGGGAAGATCCAGGTGTTCTTCGGCCAGACAGCCGCCGGAGGGGCCGCCGATCTGGACGGCCTTGAAATTCCGGCCGCCCAAAATCCCCCCGCCGATGTCGAAAATGATCTGGCGCATGGTAATTCCCATCGGCACTTCTACCAGCCCGGTGTTGTTCACCTTGCCCGTGAGGGAAAAGATCTTGGTGCCCTTGCTTTTTTCCGTGCCGATGGAGGCGTACCAGCTGCCTCCGTTGTTGATGATCAGGGGAACGTTGGCGAAAGTTTCGACGTTGTTAAGCGTGGTGGGCTTATCCCAGAGGCCTTTTTCCGTGGAG
>DYES01000091.1 GCA_020725585.1 Desulfovirgula sp. | reverse complement strand
TTTAAGCCGCCGGCGAGGGCTGGATTTTAATCCAGCCGGAGCCGGGCGGAAGGGGCGAAGCCCGTCCTTTAAAGGCTCCGAACATTTGTACCGTCACGAAAAAATTTTAAGTTGCCTATTGACATAGAAGGTCTTCTTTGTTCATGTTCTATCCTCGATAACCTTATCAACCTTCTCTGGCGGCTGTTCTTTTCGGCAGACGGCAATAAAGAAGTGGGGCGTTACCGGGGGAGCAGGGGAATATTTTTTCCTTTCCTCTGTCGACAATCCTTTCAGGGGCCAGATTTGGTCGGCGTATTGCGCAAAGACGCCCACCTTCTGAAAATATCCCGCCAGTAAATTCATGAATTCGGCAAGGGTGTACTCCCGGTAGTGGAAAACGTTGTGCGGCTTCTCCCCGAACGATTTCCCAGGAGAAAAGACCGCCCGGTTGGGCGTGGAAATCAGGCAAAGCCCGCCCGGTTTTAAGACGCGGTAGATTTCTCTCAGACAACCCCGGTCGTCCGCCACGTGCTCAACAGTTTCATAGCAGGTAACAGCCTCTACCGATTCGTCCGGCAAAGGCAATTTGCAGATATCTCCCACCCGGTAGGTGACTTTGACGTGGGGGAAGTTTCGGCGGGCGTAAAGGACCGTCTCCTCATCAATGTCAATGCCCAATACGCTGGCGGCTACCCGGGCGAGGATCTGCGTTCCGTAGCCTGTACCACACGCTACGTCCAGCACACTTTTTCCTGCTGCGTAAGAAAGAGCGAAATTATATCTGGCCACATGTTCCTGGTAAACATTCTCCGGAGTTTTGCCGGGAACAACCCTTTCACCGGTAAAATTCAATGTCTTTACCTCCCCTGGAAAAAGGAATGAGGGAACCGGGATGGCTTATTTGTCAAAAGTTCTGGTGAGCAAATAATTTTGCCATTTTTTCGTAAAGACAGCTTCATTTTTTTTAAAGATCGCGTTCAGAAAGGCGGGGTCCAGCAATTGGGTAGACTGCGCGCGCAGGTGCCGGAAGTTCATCTCCACGAGCAGGATTTCGTAACCCATTTGCCTGTAGCGAAGGGACAGATCCGCATCTTCAAAGTAGGCAAATTCCAGCTCGTCGCTGAACAGGCCGTGAGTTCTGGCCAGGGCGGTGGGCATCATCAGGCAGGAGGCTTCAACATATTCTACAATTGTGGGGTGACAGACCCCGCGTATTTCCGGGTCGGTAACGATCATGCAGGGGTTTCCCTTCAGGCCCGTGATGGCCAGGCGGGGGTTGGCCGCAAAGGGAGCGGCTAGTTTGGTGAGCCAGTTTTGCTCGTCAATAAAAAGGTCGTTATTCAGGACGATGAAATATTCTCCGCGGGCCATTTTCAGCGCGCGGTTGTGGGCGCGCCCAAAACCCGCGTTTTGTTCATTGAGAATGACCTGCTTGTTGTGGGCGGGGAGCCAGCGGATGTATTCGCGGGTGCCGTCTGTGGAACAGTTGTCGGTAAGCAAAAGTTCAAAATCCTCCCCGCAGTTTTGGAAGATTAACTCCAGGCACTGCCTGGTGAGAGCAAGGTTATTGAATAAGGCAATGGAAATGCTGTACTTCATAAAAAAACATCCTCCGGCTGGCTTTAATGAGCAGGTGATCGTTGGCGTTCGTTGACGTTCGTCGGCGGTCAGGTGCCAGTTTGGAGAAAAACAAATTCTTCCGGTAGCTTGCTGACGACAGCCTGGCCTGTGGGCAGGTATACCGGGTGTTCGGGCCGGGTGCGGAAAAACTCGTCGACCGCCAGCCTTGCTCCGGGACAGGAGGGAAAACCGTAATCGTCGAAGATGAAAACTCCCCCGGGTGTCAACCGGTCGTAAAAAAACGCACAGCACAACCTGACCGATTCGTAAAGATCGCAGTCGACGTGCACGAACGAAAATTTCGTTTCCGGGACTTTGGCGAAGGTTACCTGAAAAAGGCCGGGGTAGAACAACAAAGACGATCCATGCTCGGCCAGGTATTTTTGCACCTCCGCCAAGGAAGTATCCCCAAAGTCTCCTTCCTGGTGAAGATCCAGCAAAGGGTTCGCCGGGGGCATCCCCGCGAAAGTGTCAAACAGATGCAATTTTTTGTCCCCTCTGCCGTACTTAACCAGGGTCCTGGCCAGGAGCAGGGCCGAGCCGCCGCGGTAGACCCCGCATTCGGCCAGGTCGCCGGAAACGTCAACGGTGTGCCGGACGTACTGGTAGAGAATGTATAACCTTTCAGGATCGATGAGCGTGTTTAGACCAACGATTGCTTCCTGGAAATAAAGGTCGTTGCGCCACATACTTTGTGCACCATTGTGAAGACACATTTGCATTCCTCCGTTTTGGGCCGGAAGCGCCCGCTTTGGACATCCTGGTAATTCTGGGATGCCGCGCTTCTAAATTTAACCCGTGTAGCCATATCTTGCTACAATGGTAGGTTATGCTCGAAGCGCTCAGAATGTGACGATACGACGGCTGCAGTGGGGCGGCTGCGGCGGCACGGCGGAAAAGGAAAGGGGCCGCCCTGTTTTCATTATTGTCGTTTCCTGGTATAATTTTTTTCAGCTTCTATGGTTGGGGGAGGAAGAGTGATGTTTTCGTGGGAAGATCTCATGAGTGTTTTTCTGAGCTGGTTGATGACCTCGGGCCTGCGCATTCTGGTTGTCGTCATTGCGGCGTTTATTCTTGTCCGCCTGCTGGCTGCCGCTCTGAAGAAACTGGAGCTGGTTTTGACCGGGAAGACAGGAGGCTCTCTCGAACAGGAAAAAAGGGTGCGCACGCTGGTGGGTTTAATCCGGAAGATCGCCTGGATCGGCTCAATTGTCGTGGCCATCGTGATTATCCTGAGCGAGTTAGGGGTGGATATAAAGCCCATCATCACCGCCGCCGGAATCGGGGGGCTGGCCCTAGGCTTCGGTGCCCAAAGCCTGGTGCGGGACTTGATCAGCGGTTTTTTTATGCTCCTGGAGGACCAGATCAGGGTGGGCGACGTGGTCGTTTTAAACGGCACGGCGGGAGAAGTGGTGGATATGAACTTGCGCACCACGGTGCTGCGGGATTTAAGCGGCGTCGTGCACATTTTTCCGAACGGGAACATCAACTCGGTTTCCAACATGACCAAAGACTGGTCGCGGTACGTGATCGACGTGGGGGTTGCCTACAAGGAAGATGTTGATTACGTAATGGAAGTGTTAAGGAAGATCGGTGCCGAATTGTCCGGTGATCCGGAGTTCAGCCAGTATATTTTAAAACCTCTGGAGGTTTTGGGCGTTGACAACTTCGGCCCTTCGGAAGTAGTAATTAAGGTAATGATTACCACCGTTCCCCTAAAGCAGTGGTTCGTGGGCCGGGAATTGCGACGCCGGATTAAGAAGACCTTTGACGAACTGGGTATTGAAATTCCCTTTCCGCACACCACCATCTACTGGGGCGAGGCCAGCAGGCCTTTTTCCGTCCGTTTTGCGCAAAAGGATGAACAAGCGAATAAAAAGGAAAAGAAGTCGCCGGGGAAAAAGGGGGAGGCTTTGGAAAGTTGAGCGACGCCAACACATCTGTGCAGGAATTAAAAGACCTGGTTGCTGAATTTGTCCGGGACAGGGAATGGGAGCAGTTTCACACCCCCAAGAACCTAGCCATGTCCATTGCCATCGAAGCGGCAGAACTGATGGAGATTTTTCAATGGTCGCCGGAAAACGTTCTTGAACCCGTTACTTTACCCGTCCTTGAAGAAGAGCTGGCCGACGTTGTGATCTACTGTCTGGCCATGGCGAACAGAACAGGTACTGATTTGTCGCTGGCGGTAAGGAAAAAAGTGGAAAAGAACAGCAAAAAATACCCAAAGGAAAAATACCGCGGTCGATACAGGTAGTGTAGGTGAACAGGGTGTCTTTTATGTTTGTTTATACCACTTGTTCTTACGTACCGGTAGAAATAATTTACGCTGCGGGTTTGATCCCCTCCCGACTGATTCCTCCGGCAGGGGAGGAAACGGGGTTGCTTCCCCGCAGCTACTGCTCTTATGCCCGAGCCTGTGCGGCAGCCAAATTGACCGCGCCGGTCATCTTCACCGCCTGCTGCGACGGGTTGCGTCGTTGTTACGACGTCCGCAAGGCGCAGGGGGGCCGGGTGTTCATTCTGGACCTCCCCCGCCAGGATGACGAGTCCGGCGTCGGCTATTATCGGGAAGAATTGTTACGGCTGGCCGAATGGCTGGAGGCGGCAGGAGGCCGCCCCATCCCGGAGGGAGCCCTGCGGGAGGCGATCAAAATCTACGGGGGCATCCGGGCAAAATTAAAAGCGGTCGCCGGCGCAACCGGGATGAGCAGAAAGTTTTTCGATCTCCTCTTTGCCGTTTTAACCTGCGCCCCGGAAGAAACCCGGCAATTGCTTGATTCTTTTCAGGCCGGTTCTGTCTTAAGCGGGTCGGGGCAAAAAGACCGCCGCGTCTTGCTCGCCGGCACTTTTTTGCCTGAACGGGGCATCCTTGCCCTGCTGGAAGAAAGCGATGCGGCAGCAGTTTTTGCCGATTTTTGTTGTGGAGAACGTTTTCATGTCCAATACGGAGCAAGAGATTATCCTTGCGGCGGCGATCCCTGGCTGGTCCTGGCGAGGGCCTACCTGGGCAAGCCCCCTTGTCCCCGGATGACGGGGAAAAACGAACGCTCCCTTTATATCCAAACTATTCTTGAGCGTACCCTTCCCGCCGGAGTGATTTACTACGGGATGAAATTCTGCGATCATGGGCTCTACGAGGTGCCCTTGTGGCGTTTTTTGTGCAGTCAGCGGCAAATTCCCTTCCTGCACCTGGAAGGCGAGTATTCAGGAGGCATTTCCGGTCAGCTGCGCACCCGCATCCAGGCTTTTCTGGAGACGATTTGAGCATTTTGATCTTTCTCTTGCCAAGGAGATTTTCAGCCGTGAACATTAAAGAATACATTTACCGGAAAACCCAAAATGGCGAGTGGCACAGGTACGTAACATCGCCGCGGACTTATTTATTTTTAGAATTGCTGAGCGGCCTGTGGTGTCTCGGGAAGCTGAACCGCCACAGCAAGGCTTCCCTGCTGTTCGGGACCAGGTTGCTGCGGCAAGCCTACCAGGGTGCCCGGCCGGTGGTGTGGACCAATGTTTACACGCCGCCGGAGCTGATCTGGGCCTGGGGCGGGATTCCCTTCATGCCGGAAGCGGCCGCCGCGGTGGCCGCCAACCTCGGCTGGAGCACCTATTTTCTCAAAGTTGCCGAAGGCGCCTGGTATTCCACGGATTTATGCAGCTTTCACCGCTGCGCCCTGGGGATGGCCATGGAAAGGCTTCTGCCCCGGCCGGATTTGATTCTCGCCAGCAGCCACTTGTGCGACGGAGCGGTTAAATTTTTGGAGGCGGCCGGCAGGCTTTACGGTTGCCCCTACTTTTTGCTGCCGGTCCCCTATCGGGACACCCCCCAGGCGAGGTCATGGCTGGCGGGGGAAATCAGGGCCCTCCAAAGGGAGCTGAAAACTCTCTTGCCCGCCCGGCCAAAGGAAGCGGCACGGGTGTTCGCCAACGTAAACGCGACGCGCCGGCACATGGTAGCGGTAAACGAGTTGCGCAAAAATGTTCCCGCTCCATGGCGGGGGAGCGAGGCGCTCACCCTGGTAATTCTCTTTTTAAACGGGTTAGGAACGGCGGAAGCGCTAAGTTTTTACCGGGAGCTGGAGCGGGTTTTAAGCCGCCGGGTAAGGAAAAAAACGCCCGTTGTGCCGGAGCAAAAGAGGCGGCTGCTCTGGTTGCATTTCAAGCCCTTTTACGCCAATCCGCTACTGGATTTGCTCGAGATTGGGCACCAAAGCGTCATTGCCTTTGAAGAGGTAAGCTATGTGTTTTGGGAGGAGATTCCCCCGGACGCATATGCAGAAGGAATTGCCGCTAAAATGCTGGCCAATCCTCTCTGGGGGCCCGGGGAAAAGCGGGTAAACCTGGTTTTAAGGCTGGTCCGCGACTACCATGCCCAGGGCGTGATTCACTTTTCTCACTGGGGCTGCCGCCAAAGCACCGGGGCCGCAGCCCTTTTACGGGCCGCCTTAAATAAAGAAGGAATTCCCTTTCTCGACCTGGATGGCGATTGCATCGATCCCCGCAATTTTATGGAGGGCCAGACCGTCACCCGCGTGGAAAGCTTTCTGGAAATGGTCTAGGATACCTCTTTACTTGGTTTTGAAATCATGGTAATATTTTTGCAGAATCTTGAAAATTTAAAGCTGAGCTGAGAAGAAAGTTGAGCAAAAAAGCTTTTCAATGAGCGAAGACGACTCGGAGATTTGGGGTGAGGACCAGCAAGGCTGGTCTTTTTGTTTTTTAGGAACGGGAGGAATTGTTTTATGTCCGGGCTGCCCTTGATTGAGCGGATTGAATTGCCCGCCGACGCTTTGGCCTGTTATGAGGCCCTGGCCGGCCGAACACATTCTTTTCTTTTGGACAGCAGCCTGGTTATGGAAGGGCTGGGGCGCTATTCTTTTCTTGGGACGGACCCTTTCTTGGTTTTTCGCTCCCGGGAGTATTTTTTAGAACTGATCGGCAGGCAAGGCAGAAAGCTTGTTACCGGCCACCCCCTGGCAAAATTAAAAGAAGTGCTAAACGCCTACAAACTTGCCTTGGGCGATTTCCCTTTTCCTTTCTGCGGCGGGGCGGTAGGTTACTTTAGTTACGATTTGGGGCGCATGCTGGAAAGATTACCCGCCCGGGCTGCGGATGATTTGTTTTTGCCGGATCTCTGCCTCGGGTTTTTCGATGTGGGGATCCTGATTGATCAGGTGAGCAAGGAGGTGTACATTATTTCTACAGGGCTGCCGGAAACGGACCCGATAAAAGCCCGGCGCCGGGCCCGCAGGCGGCTGGAAGAGGTGCGCAACACCCTTTTTCGGAATTTTGGCCGTTCGCAGGAAAAAAGGGGGCCGGGACATGCTTGCCGGGAACTTCCGGGGAAAGCTTTTTCTGCGGGACGCGAAAAAAGCGCCCCAGGCAGGGGATTGTTTTGCCATTTTGACGAAGAAAGCTACTGCGGGATCGTCCGGCGGGCCAAGGAGTACATCCGGGCCGGCGATATTTACCAGGTAAACCTTTCCCAGCGCTTTTCCCTTCCTTTGCCGACCGAACCCTGGGAGTTGTACCGGCGCCTGCGCGTCATAAACCCGGCGCCCATGGCGGCGTACCTGGATTTCGGGGATGTCCGGGTGGTCAGTGCTTCTCCCGAACGCTTCCTCAAGGTCACCGGCAAAAAGGTGGAAACGAGGCCGATCAAGGGCACCCGCCCGCGAGGGAAAAGCCCCGGGGAAGATCTCCGCCTGCGCAACGAGTTGTGGAACAGCGAAAAGGACAGAGCCGAGCTGGTGATGATTGTCGATCTGGAGCGCAATGACCTGGGCCGGATCTGCCAGATGGGTTCGGTGCAGGTGCCCGAGTTGTTCCGGTTGGAAGAGTACGCTACGGTTTTTCACCTGGTTTCCACGGTTACCGGGGAGCTGCCGCCGGAAAAAGATGCCGTGGACCTTTTGGGAGTCGCCTTTCCCGGCGGTTCGATCACCGGCGCCCCCAAAATCAGGGCGATGGAAATCATTGAAGAATTAGAACCGGTGCGGCGGGGAATTTATACCGGCTCCATCGGTTACCTCAGCTTTCACGGCGATGCCGACCTCAATATTGCGATCCGGACAATTGTCGTTAAAGACGGTTGGGCGCACTTTCAGGTGGGCGGGGGGATTACGGCGGACTCCGATCCCTTGGCCGAGTACCGGGAGACGCTGGACAAGGCCCTGGCCTTAATGATTGCCCTGGGCAAAGAGGCAAAAAGCGGCGCCAGTAAATCGTGGGAATCAGGCTTAAGGAAATAAAACCGACCTCAGTTTTTATATTCCAATTAGTTTCGACTTGGGCGGTGTTTTTTGAAGGGGTGTCTGGATGAGAGGTGTTCGTTTTAGTATGGAGATCATTTGTTTAAACGGTGATTTTCTGCCTGCGGAGAAGGCGTTCGTTTCTGCGCTGGACCAGGGTTTTCTCTACGGTTTCGGCCTTTTTGAAACAATTTTCGTAAAAGGCGGCCGTCCCGTTTTTTTAGAGCGGCACCTGGAGCGCTTGTTTCGCTCTGCGCACACCCTGGAAATCCCTTGTTTTTTCTCGGCCGCCGGGCTGGCCCGGATGATTGAAGAAACAATTCGGAAAAACAAAGTCAAAAACGGCTCGCTGCGCCTCACCCTGTCGGCGGGAGTGGGGGCGCAAGCGATGGCCGGACATTTCCCCGGCGCCCAGGGCGAAAAATCCGCGGCCGTTCAAGCCACCCTGGTAATTTTTGCCCGCCGGGGCTTGCCCTACACGCCGGATCAGTACCGGCGCGGCCTGCGTGCCGGTTTTGTCAGTGCCAGAAAAAACGAGCGCTCCCCTTTGGTCGGCTTGAAAACCTTAAACTACCTGGAAAACCTGCTGGCCAAAAAGGAAGCCAGGGCCCGCGGCTGGGACGAAGCCCTTTTTTTAAATACGGCAGGAAACCTGGCGGAAGGTTCGGTGAGCAATATTTTCCTGGTCAGGGAAGACAGGGTGATTACCCCTGCTTTAGACCAGGGGCTTTTGCCGGGAATTACCCGTCAGGCGGTTCTGGAAAAGTGCGCTGCACTGGGTATTGAGGCGGAAGAGAGGGTTGTTTCCCCGCAGGAAATCTGGCAGGCCCGGGAATGTTTCCTGACCAATGCGCTGATGGGGGTAATGCCGCTGGTGGAAGTGGACGGGCGGATGATCGGCGACGGTCGTCCGGGAGCGGTCACGCAAAAATTAGGGCAAGTAATTTTTTAGGGATATTCCCAAGGATGCGGGTATTTTGTCAGCGGGGCATTTTTCGATCACTTTTCCGCCGTTATAGTTTTTTTCCCGCCGTTATATTTCCGGGGAAGGCTGGAAAGACTAAAGGAAAAACATAAAACTGGAGGATTTCCACATGCCCTTTCACGACCAAAGAAAAATTGCCGTCGTCGGTGTCGGCGCGGTAGGCGCCTCCACTGCCTATGCCATGATGATCAGCGGTCTGGTAAACGAAATGGTGCTGGTGGACGTTAACCGCGAGAAAGCGGAAGGGGAGGTCATGGACCTGGCCCACGGGGCTTCCTTTATCCAGCCCATAAAAATTTACGTGGGTGAATACGAGGATTGCCGGGATGCGGATATCGTCATCTTCAGCGCCGGAGTGCCGCAAAAACCGGGGGAGAGCAGGCTGAATCTGGTTGCCAGGAATCTGGTAGTTTTGAAACAGGCGCTGCCGCGCTGCATAAGTAAGAAAGGCGACTCCATTTTATTAATGGTCACCAATCCCGTCGATGTGTTGACTTATGCAGCCTTGCGTCTGACCGGTCTTCCTCCCAGCAGGGTGATCGGCTCGGGAACCGTCCTGGACAGCTCCCGTTTTCGTTACCTGATCAGCGAACACTGCCAGGTGGAAGCGAGGAACATCCACGCTTATGTGGTGGGCGAACACGGCGACACGGAAGTGCCTCTCTGGAGCCTGGCGAATATCGCGGGTTTTCCCGTGCAGGATTTTTGCTGCCAGCAGGGTATTCCCTGCCCGGATAGGGAGTCGATCAGCCGGCGGGTGCGGGAGGCGGCCTACGAGGTGATTGCCCGCAAGGGAGCCACCTACTACGCGGTTGGCCTGGCTGTAAAGAGGATTTGCGAGAGCATATTAAGGGACGAGAACTCCATTTTGACGGTGTCCGGCCTGGTTGAGGGGCAATACGGGGTCACCGACGTCTGCCTAAGTCTTCCCTCCATTGTTAACCGTAAGGGAAGAGTCCGGGTTTTGGCGGTGCCCATGGCCCCCGAGGAAGAAGAAGCCTTCCGCCGTTCGGCCGAAACGCTGAAATCCATTCAACAGCAGCTCGATCTCGCCCCTTTGACCTGGCGTGAAGACCGCCCATTTTTCGCTCCCGAGGATCGCGAGTACCGGGAATTCACCGGTTACCATTAAAGGGAGAGCAACTTTTATTTCCTTGACTTTTCCCGCACTTTTGGATTATAATTGTTGATGTAATTGTACTTTTTGCGTGCGCCTGTAGCTCAGTGGATAGAGCACCGGCCTCCGGAGCCGGGTGCGCAGGTTCGATTCCTGCCAGGCGCACCAGTGTAAAGCCCGTAACCTGGTTAAGTCAGGGTGTTGCGGGTTTTTTATTTTGCCTGGGAAGGCGCTCGGCAGGTTCATGTTTACGATTGCAAGGTAACCCACCTATATGACATTTTTAAGTGTTAAGAAATATGTTAGTTACCTTAGATAAGCAAAAAGGGAGGAGCAGTTTCGCCCTCTGTTGCAAAGGCTTGCTTAAAAAGAAAGGCCGTGCTACTTTATTGGTATATTATATTATGATTTTCAGCCAGAAAGGAGGGTGGCCTGACGTTGGCTGCATGAATTTGTTTCCCCGCAGCCTGCAGCCAGGGAGGCTTGTGCTTATCGAATACAACGGTAAAAAACCACAGGTTTCGGAAACAGCTTTTGTGGCTCCAAATGCCGCTTTGGTTGGCGATGTAGAGGTGGGGGAAGAGGCGAGTATCTGGTTTGGCGCTCAGTTAAGAGGCGATTTTGGCAAAATAACGGTGGGCCCGCGGACCAGCATTCAAGACAATGTCGTTGTCCACGTGTTCCCCGGGGGAAAAACAACGATTGCCGAAGATGTAACCGTCGCTCACGGCGCCGTCTTGCACAACTGCACCGTGGAAAAAGGGGCTGTAATCGGCATGAATGCGGTCATTTTGGACAATGCGGTGGTCGGCGAACAGGCGATCGTGGCGGCGGGCAGCGTGGTTAGCGAGGGAACGCAAATACCTCCCCGCCACCTGGCGGCCGGCGCGCCGGCACAGGTCAAAAAGGAACTCAGCGGTAATTCATTGATGTGGGTAGAATTGAGCGCGAAAGCTTATGTGGAGTTGGCGAAAAGTTATTTGCAGCAGGGGATTGGCAGAGCTGAAGGGAGAAAATCAAAATTTTTGATTAATGATCAAGGAGTTGAATTTTAATGGAGCTGCGGCAAGCCATTGAGCAAAGAAGGAGCGTCAGGAGATTTAAAGCGGACCCCGTTCCGGACGAGTATATATGGGCTTTGCTGGAAGCCGCCCGGCTGGCCCCCTCCGGAAGCAACATTCAGCCCTGGCGGTTTGTGGTGGTAAAAAGTCGGGAAATGAGGCAAAAACTCAGCGAGTGCACCTTTGGCTTGAAATTTGTCGCCCAGGCCCCCGTCACCATTGTTTGCTGTGCGGATATGACGGCTGTAGAAACGCGCCCCCAGAGGATGGCGGAATTATGGGAAGCAGGCGCTTTTGCAGGCACCGATTTGGAGAACTTAAATCCCGCAGATTTTGCCCAACATAGGACGATGGATGAGAAAACAGCCAGGGCTTATGTGAGTTTAAATACCGCCATTGCTGTCGAGCACATGGTTTTAAGGGCTGTCGACCTGGGGCTGGGAAGCTGCTGGGTGATGATGTTCAGGCCGCAGGAGGTCAAAGAGCTGCTTGGTTTAAGCGACAACCTCATCGTGGTTGCCTTGTTGTCGGTGGGTTTTCCCGATCAAAGCCCGCCGCCCCGCCCCAGGCTAAAAAGAGAAGATATTTTATTAAAATGGGTATGAGGTTTTAAATAAATTCTTAACTATATAATTTGAAAGTATAAATTGAAAAGGAGCTGATCCCATGTGCCAGTGGTGCGTCAAACACGGCGACGGCGGCAAGTGGTATTTGAACACGCAAAACTACGCGCAAAAAATGTATAAGCTGCGCCAAAAGGAAGTTAAACGAAAAGGTGCGGAAGCAAACATTCAGACCATGGCGGAAGATCTGCTTAAAGAAGCCATCGAAGCACGCAGCCTCGACCCGGCAAGCTTCCCCATGCTCAAAGAACGGGCCGAACAGTTAAGCCACGCTGTCCACTTCGGCCAGGTAGTTACCCTCCAGGAGGTTCAGGCCATTATGGATCTTGCCTACCCCATTGCCCGGATGACCTGCGTCTGCCGGAGGCAGGTGAGAGCCTTAAAGGATTCGGATAACTTCTTTTGCGTGGGCCTGGGTGTAGGGATGTTCAAGTGGGAAAGGTGGCCGGAAACCTACCGGGGGGGCGTGGAATTCTTAAGCCCCCAGGTGGCCAAGGAATGGCTGGCGGAGGTCAACAAAAAAGGCGCCGTGCACACTTTCTGGACTTTCGGCACTCCCTACATCGGTGGCATCTGCAACTGCGAGTACCCGGTCTGCCTGGGGATCAGAAACCGCCTGGATTACGACATAAAAATCCTGTTTAAAGGCCATTACGTGGCTGTGGTAGATTACGCCAGGTGCACGGGCTGCGGGACGTGCGTGGAGCGCTGCCAGTTCGGCGCCGTGCGCCTCGAAGTTTCTCTGGACCGGGCCACCGTAAACCTGCAAAAGTGCTTTGGGTGCGGGCTTTGCGAAACGGCCTGCTCCAATGGGGCGATCACCATGGTGGAGCGAGAACAGCTCCCCCTTCTGGCCGACGAATGGTGAGGGGGTGCCCAGAGGTGACCAAAGACCAGCTTACCATTGACCAGAATCTCTGCAAAAGCCCGTTGGAATGCGGGCTCTGCCTGCAGGTTTGCCCCCAGGCCGTTTTTAAAGCAGCCCCCGCCAGAGTCTACAAGTTTCGAGAAACTCCGGAAGAGGAATACGTTTTAAAGCCCTACTACTGGATGGCCTGCGTGGGGTGCGGAAAGTGCGTGGAGGTCTGCCCGAAAAAAGCCATTACCTTAAAAGTCAACTTATCTTCCCGGGGAGGTGTCGTCGTTGGCCAGAACCTATCCTGAATACGACTACGACCTGGCAGAAGGCTTGCTTGCCGAATTAAGCAGCCTGGCCGTTTCCGGGGTGGCACAAGAAGTGGCGGAAAAATTAAGCGCTTGCCCGGGCGCCCCGGAGCTGGCCGATTTCTTTGCTGAGTACGGCCGGCGCGTGGCCGAAGGGGTCCTGGCCGCCGGGCAAAAATACAAGGACCGTACCGCGCAGGTGGCCGAGGAAGCGGCCCAAAAAACCGGCCTGGTCTTTCCTGCCATCCCTCAGCGCTACATAGAAATCTGGCTTCTGGCCACCAGGCCGCAGGATAAATGGCGGATCCTGGAGAGCACCACCAGGCGCTTTATTTTTTCCGTCGGCGAGTGTTCTGTTTACCAGCTGCTCAAAGATGAATTGCCAGTCGGCAGTTCCCTGCCCTGCCAGCAGGGCTGCCTGGCGGTTTTGAAGGGAATTTACCATGGGCTGGGGTTCCCCGTTAAAGTCAGTCTTTTGCGCAATATGGAACAGGATGGCAACTGTTGTTTTTGCAGCGAATTTACTTCTTGTTAGCTTCTTTTCGCTTAAAGGCGCCGGGCAAAAATAGGGGTTAATTCCCTGCCTGTACCCGGAGAAAAAAAGAATTATCCAGGCCCCGCCGGCAAGCCCGGCCGGGGTCTTTTTCATTATGAGGCAGGCACTTTTTAAATAATTTTAAGGCTTGTCGCCTGGAAATGGCGAGATTGCCCGCTCGTTCTCCCCCCAAGACTTGTAACTTTAAAAAACAAATGTTACAATTAAGTTTGCAAGAGGTTAGCAAGTCGATTTTTTGCGCTTAATAACTTTTTTGGGGCTTTTCCCCTTGGGTTTATAGGGAAGCAATTGTTTTTTCCCGTGGTGGAAGGTGATTTTTTTATGCTGAAAGTGTTGCGTAACTTACTGGATGATAATGCGCGGGAGATCAAACGCCTGGAGCGTATAGTGCAGCAGATAAATGCCCTGGAGCCGGAAATTGGCGCGCTCAGCGACGATCAGCTGCGGGCGAAAACGGTGGAATTTAAAGAGCGCCTGGCGCGTGGGGAAACGCTGGATGACCTGCTGACGGAAGCTTTTGCGGTGGTGCGGGAGGTTAGCCGGCGGGTTTTGGATATGCGCCATTTTGATGTGCAGCTGATGGGCGGCATCGTCCTGCACCAGGGGCGCATCGCCGAGATGAAGACGGGTGAAGGAAAAACACTGGTGGCCACGCTGCCCGTTTATTTAAATGCCTTGACGGGCCGCGGGGTGCACGTGGTGACCGTAAACGATTACCTGGCCCGCCGGGACAGCGAATGGATGGGCAGGATTTATAAATTTTTGGGGCTTTCCGTCGGCCTGATTGTGCACGGGCTGGATACCGCGGAGCGCAGGCACGCTTATGCCGCAGACGTAACCTACGGCACCAACAACGAGTTTGGTTTTGACTATTTAAGGGATAACATGGCCCTTCACCCGGACCAGCTGGTGCAGCGGGAGCTCTACTACGCCATTGTGGACGAAGTGGACAGCATCCTGATTGACGAAGCGCGGACTCCCCTGATTATTTCCGGCCAGGCCGAAAAGGCCACCGATTTGTATTATACTTTTGCCCGGCTGGTGCCGCGCCTGGTGCGCGATCAAGACTACACCGTGGACGAGAAGGCGCATACGGTGGCGCTTACCGAAGAAGGCGTGGCCAAAGTGGAAAAAATGCTGAAGATAGAAAACCTTTACGACGACCGCCACGTGGAACTGACCCACCACTTGTACCAGGCTTTAAAGGCTCACGCCCTGATGAAGCGCGACCGGGATTACGTAGTCAAGGACGGGCAGGTAATCATCGTGGACGAGTTTACCGGCCGGCTGATGTTTGGCCGCCGCTACAGCGAGGGCCTCCACCAGGCAATCGAGGCCAAGGAAGGAGTGCGCATTGAGCGGGAGTCCCAGACGCTGGCCACGATCACTTTTCAAAATTACTTCCGGATGTATGAAAAGCTGGCCGGCATGACCGGTACGGCCGCGACCGAAGAGGAAGAGTTTCGGAAAATTTATAAGCTGGACGTGGTGGTGATTCCCACCAACATGCCGATGATTCGCCGGGACCTGCCGGATGTAATTTATAAAACGGAAAGGGCCAAGTTTAAGGCCGTGGTGGAGGAAATTGCTCGGCGCCACGCCACCGGCCAGCCGGTGCTGGTGGGGACCATTTCCATTGAAAAGTCCGAGATTTTAAGCCAGATGCTGAAGAAAAAGGGTGTCCCCCACCAGGTGTTAAACGCCAAGTACCACGAAAAAGAGGCTGAAATTGTGGCCCAGGCCGGGCGCCTGGGTGCGGTGACCATTGCCACCAACATGGCGGGGCGCGGTACGGACATTTTGCTGGGGGGCAACCCGGAGTTTCTGGCGCAGGCGGAGCTTAAAAGCCAGGGTTACGATCTAAACCTGGGGGACCCCCAAGTAAACTCGCTTTACCGCGAGCTGCTGGAGAAATACAAGAAAATAACCGGCGAGGAGCATAAAAAGGTAGTCGCTCTGGGCGGTCTGCATATTATCGGTACGGAGCGGCACGAGAGCAGGCGCATCGATAACCAGCTGCGCGGCCGCGCCGGCCGGCAGGGAGACCCGGGTTCCACGCAGTTCTTCAGTTCCTTAGAAGATGACTTGATGCGCCTCTTTGGTTCGGATAACATCGCCGGGATTATGGACCGCCTGGGGATTGACGAGGATGTGCCCATCGAGCACAGCCTGATCACCCGTTCCATTGAAACGGCCCAGAAGCGGGTGGAGAACCGCAACTTTGATATTCGCAAGCACGTGCTCCAGTACGACGACGTGATTAACCAGCAGCGGGAACTGATCTACCGCCAGCGCCGCCAGGTACTGATGGGTGAGAACCTGAAAGAAATCATCCAGCAGATGATTAAAGAAGTTGTGGAAAGAACGGTGGACACTTATTGCCCCGAAGGGGTGCACGAAGAAGAATGGGACCTGGCCGGGCTGCTGAAAACAGCCGGGCAGCTGTTTTTGCCCGCGCACGACTTCAGGCCCGAAGATTTTGCCGAGACGGGAAGGCAAAGAATTAAAGAAGAGTTGCTAGCGCGTGCCCTTACAGCTTATGAAGAAAGGGAGCAGGCGCTGGGTGCGGAAACCATGCGCGAGATTGAGCGTGTGCTGCTCTTAAAGATTGTGGACGATAAGTGGATGGATCACTTAGACGCCATGGATCAGCTCCGGGAAGGCATTGGCCTGCGGGCCTACGGCCAGAAAGACCCGCTCATTGAATATAAGTTTGAAAGCTACCAAATGTTCCAGAATATGATCGCCAACATTCAGGATGACGTGGTGCGGTACATTTACCGGGTGAACATTGTCCAGACGCCTCAACCGCAGAGGCGCCAGGTGGTGGAAAATCGCTACCAGGAGGAGGGTCCTCGGCAGCCGGTCAAAAGGGAAAACAGGGTAGGCCGCAACGATCCCTGCCCCTGCGGCAGCGGCAGGAAATATAAAAAGTGCTGCGGCCGGGCGGTCAGCTAATCTAAAAAAATTTATTTTGGCAAAATTAAGGAGGGCATCAGAAGGTGTTTTCAGAGCTTCACCGCGAGTTAGAGGGAATTGGCAAACGCCTGGATGAATTGAGGGTTTCTCTTTGACATAGCAGAAAAGGAGAAAGAAATAACCCGGCTGGAGGAGCAGATGCTCCAGCCGGGTTTCTGGAGCGACCAGGAAAAAGCCCAGCGGGCAACTCAGGAATTGTCCAGGTTAAAAGAAACCGTCGCTTCCTTTCAAAAACTGTTCCGTAGCTACGAAGATCTTTCCATCTTGCTGGCCTTAGGGATGGAGGAAGACGACGAGGAGATAGCCGGGGAGGTTGTCCGGGAGCTCGCCAGCCTGCGCGGCCGCGTAGCGCAGGCGGAACTGCAGGTGTTTTTAAGCGGGCCTTACGACCAGGAGTCGGCAATTTTGTCCCTGCACGCCGGGGCCGGCGGAACCGAGGCGCAAGATTGGGTGCAAATGTTGCTGCGCATGTATAATCGCTGGGCGGAAGATAAAGGCTACAAAGTGGACGTGGTTGATTTATTGCCGGGCGACGAAGCGGGAATCAAGAGCGCCACCCTGATGGTGCTTGGAAAGTGGGCCTACGGCTACCTGCAGGCGGAAAAAGGGGTGCACCGGCTGGTACGGATTTCTCCTTTTGACGCCAGCGGCCGGCGGCATACCTCCTTTGCTTCGGTGGATGTCTTGCCCCAGGTGGAAGAAAACCTGGAAATAGAAATTGATCCCGAGGATTTAAGAATAGATACCTTTCGCTCCAGCGGAGCGGGCGGCCAGCACGTGAATAAGACCGAATCCGCCGTCCGGATTACCCACCTGCCTACCGGGATCGTGGTCCAGTGCCAGAGCGAACGGTCGCAAATTGCCAATCGCAATACCGCCATGAAAATATTAAAGGCAAAACTTCTCGACCTGGAATTAAAAAAGAAAGAAGCGGAGCTGGCCGCCTTAAGGGGGGAGCAAATGGAAATCGCCTGGGGAAGCCAGATTCGCTCCTACGTTTTCCACCCGTATAGCCTGGTCAAGGATCATCGCACCGGCGTGGAAACGGGCAACGTGGATGCCGTTATGGATGGCGAAATAGACATCTTTATTTCTGCTTATCTGAAGGTGAAGGCAAAGGGGCAGCAACACAATAACAGGCAGGCTCAAAAGGCATAGAAGGCCATAAGGAAGGACATAACCGGTTGCCATAAAGCTGTTGGGAGTACCTCACGGGAACTTTCGTTCCCTCATATGAAATATACTATTATCTGGTAAGAGGGTAATAAAGAAGATGTTCTCCGCAGGGAGAGATTGGAAATAAAATTTTTCAAAACTGGTGTGGCATCCGAGAAAAGCTGGCGGATGCGCGCGGTCAGGGCGCTCGGGGAGTTTTGGGGTGTAACCAGCGGGGTGCTGCTCATTGCCCTGGGTCTGGATTTATTTTTGGTGCCCAATAAAATTGCCGCCGGCGGGGTAAGCGGCATAGCTACGGTATTGCACTACTTGACCGGCGTGCCTGTGGGCATGACCATGCTGGCTTTAAACATTCCCTTGTTTTTGCTGGGCATTTACCGCCTGGGGTTAAAGTTCGGCTTTCGATCCCTGTACGGAACCGTCAGCCTGTCTTTTTTGGTCGATGTTTTGGCTCCTTACCTGCCCGTGGCCACCAGGGACCCCTTGCTGGCCAGTGTCTTTGGCGGCGTGCTGGTCGGCCTGGGGTTGGGCATCGTCTTTCGCTACCGGGGCACTACGGGCGGCACCGACCTGGCCGCCGCCATTTTACGGACATATACTGGCGCCAACGTTGGCCAGCTCTTGTTTTTGGTCGACGGCCTGGTGGTTTTGAGCGCGGGCTTTACTTTCCGTTCCTGGGAGTTGGCCATGTACGCCCTGATTACTATTTTTGTCACGGCCTGGCTTGTCGACCTGGTTCAGGAAGGGATCAGCTACACAAAGGCCTTTTTTATTATCTCCACAAGGAGCGACCAGATCGCGCAGTCGGTGATTAAAGATTTAAACCGCGGGGCGACGGCTTTAAAGGCGCGCGGTGTGTACACGGGCTCCCCCCGGGAAGTACTCCTGGTGGTGGTGAACCGGACGGAGGTAACCAGGTTAAAAGATCTGGTTTATGAAATTGACCCCCGGGCCTTTATGATTTTAGCCGACGTTCACGAAGTTTTAGGAGAAGGATTTAAACAATACAGGAAATAAAACAGGAGGTAAAAAGATGGAACAGGAGAAAATTGCCTGGCTTCAGAATAAGGCCAGGGAGATTCGTACCCACATTATCCGGATGACCGCGGCGGCCGGTTCCGGCCACCCGGGGGGCTCCTTGTCCGCCGCCGACATTGTTACTGCCCTTTATTTTCACCTGATGCGCCTCGATCCGCAAAGACCCTCCTGGCCGGATCGGGACAGGTTTATTCTCTCCAAGGGGCACGCCGCCCCGTTGCTTTATGCCGCTCTGGCCGAACGGGGCTTTTTTCCGGTAGAAGAGCTGCTCACCTTGCGCAAGCTGGGGAGCCGCCTGCAGGGCCATCCGGATATGAAGAGCCTGCCCGGTGTAGAAATATCTACCGGTTCTTTGGGCCAGGGGTTGTCCGCGGGCAACGGCATGGCCCTGGCCGCCAGGCTTGACGGCCGTGATTACCGTGTTTTTGTTTTGTTGGGCGACGGCGAAATTCAAGAGGGAATGGTTTGGGAAGCGGCCATGGCGGCGGCTCACTACCGGCTGGATAACGTAACCGCCTTTTTGGATTACAACGGCCTGCAAATTGACGGGCCGGTAACGGAGGTGATGTCTGTCGAGCCGGTAGCCGAGAAATGGGTGGCTTTCGGCTGGGATGTGCAGGTAATCGACGGCCACGATATGGTGCAGATCATCCAGGCTGTCGAGGTGGCCAGGCAGGTAAGGGGGCGGCCCCAGATGATCGTGGCGAGAACTGTAAAAGGCAAAGGCGTGTCTTTCATGGAAAACCAGGTGAACTGGCACGGGGCGGCGCCCAGGCCCGAGGAAGCCGAGCGGGCGCTGGCCGAACTGGCTGCCCAGGCCGGCCTGGCGCCAAATTAACCGGAGAGGAGTCGTGGGGGGATTGAAAAAAATTGCCACCCGGGAAGCGTACGGGGAAGCTCTGGTGGAGCTGGGTAGGGAAAATCCAGACGTGGTCGTGCTGGATGCCGACCTGGCCAAATCCACCAAAACCATTGACTTTGGAAAACACTTTCCGCACCGCTTTTTTGATATGGGCGTTGCCGAGCAAAACATGCTGGGGACGGCGGCAGGACTGGCCGCGGCGGGAAAAATTCCTTTTTGCAGCACGTTTGCCGTTTTTGCGCCCGGCCGGGCTTTTGACCAGTTGCGGAACAGCATTGCCTACCCCCGCCTGAACGTAAAAATATGCGCCAGCCACGCCGGCATTACCGTGGGTGAAGACGGGGCTTCCCACCAGTCGGTGGAAGATATTGCCCTGGTGCGCGCTGTGCCCCACATGACGATTTTCGTCCCCGCCGATGCTGTGGAGACCAGAAAAGCGGTGCAGGCGGCGGCCAAAATAAAAGGGCCGGTGTACATCAGGCTGGGTCGGGCCGCCGTTCCCGTGCTGCACGCAGAGGATTTTCTTTTTGAACCCGGCAAAGCCCTGGTGATGCGGCAAGGGAACGACGCCACCATCATCGCCACGGGAATCATGGTGGCCGAAGCGTTAACAGCGGCAGAAGAGCTGGCGAAAGAAGGGGTGAGCGTCCGGGTTCTCAATGTGCATACCATTAAGCCCCTAGACGTTGAGGAAATTGTTCGCGCGGCAAAGGAAACAAGAGCGATTGTGACGGCGGAAGAACATAACATCATCGGCGGTTTGGGCTCCGCAGTGGCGGAAACGGTGTGTGAACATTGCCCCGTACCCGTGCATAGAGTAGGCATACCGGACGTTTTTGGCGAATCGGGCACCCCCGACCAGCTGATGGAAAAGTACGGTTTAAAAGCGGAGCATTTAATTGCGGCGGTGCGTAAAGTCTGGGAATTGAAAAAATAAAATTGGAATGTTAAGGGAAAAAATTTAAAATTTACGCTTCAGTAATCTGGTTAGTGAGGTTAAAAAAATGGGCAACATTAAAGAAGCGGAACTGCCCGGCCTGGGTAAGAAGTACCAGGCGGAACTGGAAAGCGGAGAGCGGATGGTGGTGGTGATTTACGACGAAGGCCACCGCGAGCTGTTTTACTTCCCCCCGGAAGAGAACGAACCGGCCTGTTCGGTTACTCTTACGGATCAGGAAGCGCGGCAGATTGGCTCCATTATCGGAGGGGCTTTTTATCAACCCAAAATGCTGGAAAAGCTGGAGACGGCCATTGCTGAATTGCGCATCGAATGGCTGAAAATAGCTCCCGGGGCGCCAATTGCCGGAAAAAGCATAGGTGAGCTGGGCCTGCGTAAAAATTTGAACGTGACGGTGATTGCGGTTATCGAAGAAGAAAGAAAAGGAAAGAAAAGAACGACCATTAACCCGGGCCCCGGCTTTGTATTTTCCCCCGGGCAAACCGTGGTGGTGGCCGGAAAAGCGGGGAGCATTGAGCAATTCCAGGAAATGGTGACCGGGAAGGGAGAGTGATTCGTGCTTGTTAATTTAAGCATTATTTTTGTTCTGGCCAGCCTGGCTATCCTGGTGGCGCAGAGGTTCAAATATTGTTCTATTCCCCTGTTGATCTTGCTGGGAATATTCTTAGGTCCCAATGCCCCGGAATTTTCCCGGGCAAACCTGGGCCTAATTAAAAATAGTGAGTCAATTGAATTATTAAGCGAGCTGGGTGTGCTTTTTCTACTTTTTTACCTGGGCCTGGAATTTTCCATCAGCCAGGTGGTCCAAAATAGCAAGACGATCATAAAAGGCGGAAGTATTTTTACTGGTATGAATTTTTTCCGCGGCCTGGTTCTGGGGTGGGTATTTTTCCATTCCTGGCCGTACGCGCTGGTGGTAGCCGGGATAACCACCGTTTCCAGCAGCGCGATGGTAACCAAGCTATTGGTTGAGGCGAAACGGACGGCCAACCCGGAAACAGAATTAATTCTCGGCATGATGGTGTACGAAGATATTTTTATGGCCTTCTTTCTTTCTTTTCTCTCGGGATATTTGCTGGCCCAAAACAGTTCCTGGCTCGCTTCGGCGACGGGGGGCCTGGTTGTCCTGGTTTTTCTCGCGCTGGTGTTTTTCCTGGGCCGGCGCCTGGGCGCCTTTTTCGACCGCTTGTTGAGCATGCGCAGCGCCGAAGCCTTCGTCGTCATCGCTTTTACTTTCCTGTTGCTGAGCGCCAACCTGGCCGAAGCCGCGCGCATTTCCGAAGCCGTGGGGGCCCTGTTGCTGGGACTGATCCTGGCGGAAACGTCCCATGCCAAAAAGCTTATTCAGATGTTTACGCCCTTTCGCGACCTCTTTGGAGCAATTTTCTTTCTCTCGTTCGGCATGCAAATCGATTACCAGCAGTTTTTCTCCGTGTTCGACATTACCGTCTGGGCGGTTGTTTTCACTATTGGCGGAAATCTCCTCGCGGGGTGGCTCGGCGCCTGGGCCTGCGGCTACAAAGGGGCGGCGGCGGCAAATATCGCGTGCTCTCTAATCGCGCGCGGTGAATTTGCCATTATCGTGGCCGGCTTGGCTGCTTCGGCCGGGATGGCGGGTATGCTGCAACCTTTTGCCGCCCTTTACGTGCTTATCCTTGCCCTGGTCAGCCCGCTGTTCATGAAAAGATCCAAAACATTGTATAATTTTTTTGTCCGTCTACGGGAATTGGTTAATAAGCCCCGGGGCATTTCTACATAAACGCAAGGAAATTTGGTTCGGAAGGGTTGAACCATTTTATGGTAGAGAAGGTTGTTACTGTAAACAGGAAGGCCCGGCATGATTACCATATTTTAGAAACGTTTGAAGCAGGCATTGCGCTTACCGGAACAGAGGTTAAGTCCTTGCGCGCCGGACAGGCCAATTTGAAAGACAGTTACGCGCGTGTTGAAAATGCAGAATTATTTTTATATAACATGCATATCAGCCCTTTTGAAAAAGGCAACCGTTTTAACCACGATCCGAAGCGGACGCGCAAGCTTTTAATGCACAAGCGGGAAATTTTGCGTCTGCTGGGCCGGACGCGGGAAAAGGGCCTGGCCCTCATTCCTTTGAAGGTATATTTTAACGAGCGGGGGCGCGCCAAGGTTGAGCTGGCGCTCGCCCGCGGCAAGAAGATTTACGACAAGCGCGAGGACATCGCGGCGCGGGATGCCCGCAGGGAAATGGAGCGGGCTGCCCGGGGGCGTTAACCTGGTTATTGCCTTATTTCAGCAAACCCTACCCGGCGTTCATCCAACGCGCTTGAAAATGCTCCTTGTGGATGAACGCCAGGTTTCACTGATCTAAAGCAAAGGTTATAGCCATAATGTTGAGTGTGTGTGAATGCGCTTAAGGCCTCAATGTTTTCTCTAATTGACGTTATTTTGTCTATGTGGTATATTTTTATTAGAGGGTTTAGAGAGGTTATAAACTGGCATTCGTGGGGGCGAAATGGTTTCGACGGAGGACAAGATGGCAGGAGAAGCGAGCCGGGGTTCCACCAGCCCGGAAAACGGTGGAAAGGCAATAACTGCCAACAAAGAATACGCTCTGGCTGCATAATTTGAGCAGCCCATCCTCCTTACGCCGGCCCGTGGCGTGAGGTAAGGGTGTCACCTTAACGGGCTAGCCGCCGGGCCAATTCTCGGAGGTCCGGTGGGACACCCATCGAGATAGCTCTGGGGGAGCCCGGCTGCGGGCGCCTGCAGGGCGAAAGTAAAACGCAGCCTGCGCTCGGAGAAGCTTCTGTGGTCTGTCTTTCGGACGGAGGGTTCGACTCCCCCCGCCTCCACCATTCAAAATCAACAGTTATTTTGAAAATTACTTCAATTTCATTAAGGTAATAATACCCTTTAGCAAACTCCTGGATGATCTGCATGTCAGGTATCCAGGTGTTTATTTTTTAATGGGCGCAGGTCCTCCCGAGGGTTACATACTTCGTTATTGCGATAGGTGCCGGCCAGGAGAACTTTTTTAAATTTCTTTCGAATTATTTCCTTTTTAACCGGATGTAAATATTGTATAATTAAATTTAAAAAAGGTCTGGTTTTGAATATCTTTTTTAGTTTAAGGCAACGGCAATTTTTTACCAGGAGTTCTTGTGTTTAAATAGTTTTTTCTTGGGAAGGCAGAGTTGAAGATGAAGCGGCAGGCCGGGCGAAAAGTAAGCGGTCTGGTGTTTTTCGTTTTCCTTGCTGCCGTCTTGAGCAATTTTAACGGATGTGCAGTTAAATGCGAGCAGCCGGGGCTTTCAAGCCCGTCAGGGACTCTTTCCCCAATAAAGACGCTGCCGGCTTCAGTCACCAAGGTTGTCGACGGAGATACGGTTTACGTGCGCTTGAAAAACGGACGGGAGGAAAAGGTCCGTTTTATCGGGCTGGATGCCCCGGAAAGCACACGAGAAGTGGAACCGTACGGAGAGGAAGCATCTGCTTATACCAGAAAACGGCTGCAAGGAAAAACCGTTTACCTGGAGCTGGATGTAGAGGAGCGGGATAAGTACGGCAGGCTTTTGGCTTATATCTGGCTTACCCGGCCCAAGGACGGTTGCGAGGAGGAAGTCCGGGACAAGATGTTTAATGCTGAACTTCTTTTAAACGGCTACGCGCAGGTGTTCACGGTGCCGCCCAACTTAAAGTACGCAGAGCTTTTTGTCAAGTTTCAGCGGGAAGCGCGGGAAAAGAAAAAAGGTCTGTGGGGTATTTCCGTAGGAAAGCAAAAGTAAATTGTGCCGCAAAAATGTAAGAAAGCTCTTTCTTCCAGGGGCCGGCGAATATTTTTTCAGTAGTTTGGGGAAAACCTATGGAAGGAGTGATCAAGATGAAGGTGTTACTCATTCAACCGCGGCCAAGGGACGGGCTGGGCTTTAAAAACGTTATTTGCACGGAGCCTCTGGGTTTGGAGATTGTTGCGGCGTCTTTAAAGGAGCACAAAGTAAAACTGGTCGACCTGCTGGACGGCGCCCTGCCGCTGGCGGAGATCCAGGAGTTTGCCCCGCAAGCAGTGGGAATCGGTTGTTCTTTTACGGTTGACACCTACGCGGTAATCGAGATCGCCCGTGTACTTAAACAGACATTGAAAAAGGTATTTATTTTTACCGGCGGACATCACGCTTCACTAAACTATGCGGACTTTTTCGACCCGGCCATCGACGCCGTCGTGATCGGCGAGGGAGAGACGACTACCCCCGAGTTGGTTTCTGCCCTCGAAGGCGGAGGGGATCTGACCAAGGTGGCTGGTTTAGTTTTAAACCTTCCGGAGGGCCAATTGTTTACCGGAGCGCGCGAGCTGGTTCCCGTGCTCGATCACGTCCCCTTCCCGGATCGTTCCCGCACAGAAAATTTAAGGGGCCGTTATTACCTTGGTTTTCGGCGGCCGGTGATTACCGTGGAAACGTCCCGGGGGTGCCCGCACCGCTGTAATTTTTGCAGCGTCTGGCGGTTTAACCGGAAGAAGTTTCGCTATCAGAGCGCGGAGCGGGTAGTGGAAGAGCTGGCCCGCCTCCCGGAAGGAGACGTTCTTTTTACAGACGATAATTTTCTAGCCCATATTGACCGCGCCAGCCAGATTGCTAATTTGATCAGGCGCCGGCGCCTGCCGGCCCGCCGGTATATTTTCCAGGCGCGCAGCGATACAATCATTAAGCACCCGGAAATTATCAGGCAGTGGAAGGAGGTCGGCCTGGACCAGGTTTTTATCGGCTTTGAGAAAATCGATCAGGAGGGCATGGAGAGGATAAACAAGCAAAATACTGTGGAAAACAACGAAAAGGCTTTAAATTTCCTTCGTTCGCTGAATATCGGCGTTTATGCATCCTTTATTGTCGATCCCGAATTTACGAAAAGAGAGTTTGCCCGGCTAAAGGAATACATCAAAAGGCTGAAAATAGCCCAGCCTTATTTTAGCGTTTTAACCCCCCTGCCGGGAACGGTGTTCTTTGAGAACGTGCGCGAGCGGATCACCTCCTTAAATTACGAATTTTTTGATTTACTGCATGCCGTTTTGCCCACAAAGCTCTCCCTGGCAGAATTTTATAAGGAGTTCGCCGGCCTGTACCGCTCGGCGTATTTGCGCCCGTACCACATCTGGCAAACGACCGGTTGGATGATTAAAAGAATCTTGAAAGGACAGGTTTCTTTAGAGCATTTAAAAAGATTGTGGTCGGGAGCGAGGTTAACGGCCAACCCAAAGGCTTACCTGGCCGGGCTGGAGGCTGCGCTGTCCCGCGCAAAATAAGCGGACCGCACCAGATTGTCGAGGATTGCAGCCCAATGGTATATTGGCTTTAAAAGCAAAGGCGGAGGTGAAAACCGGTGTTTCAGAATCCCGATGACGAAAAGATGAAAGAATTATTGACGAAGGGCAAAACTATTGCCGTGGTGGGCCTCTCCGATAAGCCGGAGCGGGACAGCTACCGGGTTGCCCGATACTTGCAGGAAAAGGGCTACCGGATCATTCCAGTTAATCCCCGCCTCGGCGAGGTGCTGGGCGAAAAAGCTTACCCCGACCTGGCTTCCATCCCAGAGCCGGTGGACATTGTCAACGTTTTCCGGCGCAGTGAAGAGGTGCCCGGGGTGGTGAAGGACGCGCTTTTGAAAAAGCCTGCGGCCATCTGGCTGCAGTTGGGCGTAATCAACGAAGAGGCCGCTTCCCTGGCTCAAAGCCAGGGCGTGCAGGTGATTATGGATCGTTGTATAAAAATAGAGCACAGTCGTTTGTTAGGCAGTTAGCAGGTAAGGTATTTTTGCCGTGCCGGTTAGGAGGGGAGGGAGAATAGGTTGGATTTTACCATTGGGGAATTACATAAAGCACTGGAACGGGAAGGGTATATCTGCGATTACGAACAGGCGGTAACAATTTACCTGGCCTTAAAGCTGGGCAAGCCTCTTTTAGTGGAGGGGGCGCCGGGCGTCGGCAAAACCGAAGTGGGCAAGGTATTAAGCAGGGTTTTTCAAACCGAACTGATCCGGCTGCAGTGCTACGAGGGGCTGGACGAAAATAAAGCCTTGTACGAATGGAATTACCAGCGCCAGCTGCTTAAGATCCAGGTTCTCAAAGAGGCGGGAGGCATGGAAATTGACGAAAAAAACCTCTTTGGCCCGGATTATTTATTAGAGCGCCCCCTTTTAAAAGCCATTCGTGCCGATCGCCGGGTAGTATTGCTCATCGACGAGTGCGATAAAGTGGATGAACCGTTTGAGGCTTTTTTATTTGAACTTTTGTCCGACTTTCAGGTTTCCATTCCGGAATTAGGCACGCTAACGGCCAGGCACATACCGATTGTGGTCCTGACCAGCAACGGTGAACGTGAACTCTCCGACGGCTTAAAGCGACGGTGCGTTTATCTTTACCTGGACTACCCCAGCGTGGAAAAAGAAGTGCGTATTTTGCAGGCCAAGGTGCCGGAAACGGGCGCAAAATTAAGCAGAGAAATTGCTCTGGCCGTCAATTACATGCGCTCCCAGCTGGATTTGAAAAAACAGCCTTCCATCGCGGAAACCCTGGACTGGGCCAGGGCGCTGGTGGCTTTAAACGCGAAAAATTTAACGGAAGAAAACATGCATTGCACGCTGAGCCTGTTACTCAAAAACCGCGAAGACCAGAACTTTCTCCGGCATAAGGCAGGCCTTGTCAATATCCTCAAGGATGTTCAAAAGAGCGAGCGCGGGCCAGCTCCAAATGCCATCAAGAAAGGAGAAAACTGTCTTGCCTGTGCGCACCGGCATGCCTGAGCGGCAAAATATTCATCCTGTTGAGGTGACCTTGGCCATTGCTCAATTTGCGCATATCCTGCGCCATTTGGGCGTGCGGGTGAGCATTGCGGAAACGACGGACGTGTTGCAGGCACTTAACTATGTGGATTTACTTGACCAGCGACAGTTCAAGGGATTGTTGCGGGCTCTTTTGGTCAAAAGCCCACAAGACTATGCAATCTTTGAACGGGCTTTTGAGTTGTTTTTCCTTTCCGGGGAGACGAAACGGGGGCGCCTTGATTTTTACCGGCGCCAGGAAAAAGAAGAGGAGCAAAAGTTAAGGGCGGCCGAACAGGAACTGAAGCAGCTCCTTTTGCCGTGGCAAAACCATATACCAGACAAATATCAGCCAACGCTGGAAAGCATTCAAACTTTTGCCAGCCTGCCGGCCCTGGAAAAAAAACGGCTCAAGAAAATTATTGCCCAGATGAAAGGGAACCCGGTAAATAACCCGGGGGAGTTAATCGCGCAGGTGGTTCAGTCGTCTTTAAATTACTGGCGTTACTATTTGCTAAAAAGAAGAAAAGAGGAGGAGGAAGTCCGCTCGCCGGACCAGCCGCCGACCGGCGAGGCATGTTTCTTTCGCGATCCAAAAGAGCAAATGCTTTATGCTGATTTGCAAAATATAAAAGATGAGGACCTTTCCCGCATGACGGCTTTGATCCACTTGCTCTCGTCACGCCTGGCGCTCCGGTTGTCCCGCCGCCACCGGCGGAGCCGCCGCGCCGGAACCACCGACCTCCGCCGCACGATCCGGCAAAACATCCGGCACGGGGGAGTGCTTCTGGAGCTGCGGTATCACGCCCGCCGCGCCAGGCGCCCCCGGCTTGTTTTAATTTGCGACGTTTCCGCTTCCATGGCCCGTTACGCCAGGTTTGTACTCCAGTTTATCTACGGTTTGAGCAGCGCGGCGCAAAAGATCGAAAGTTTTATTTTTTCCGAGAACCTGGAAAGAATTACCCCTTATTTTGAATCCTGCCGTGATTTTCCTGAAGCAATGGCCGCCGTCATCAACGAGAGCCGGCAGTGGGGCCGTACCACCAATTTTTATGCTTCCCTGCAGACGTTTTTGCTTAATTATAGAAAGCTAATTAATTCCGATGCCACTTTTATTATCCTCAGCGATACAAAAACTGTCTCCTGGGTGCAGGCGGCCGGGCTGCTGGCTGATCTGTCCGGGAAAGTAAAGGACGTTCTCTGGTTAAACCCGGTGCCTGCCGATGAATGGTCCGGCCTGCCGGCGGTAGCGGCTTTTCAGAAGAGCGCCCGGATGTTCGAATGCTCCAGCCTCTTTCATTTAGAAAAAATTTTTCGCAAAAAATTAGCCTTTTAAAGAAGGATTTCCAATTGTTTTGTGGAATTGCCTAAATGTAAAAGTGGACAACGGGGAGCTCCTGGCGTGAGGGGCTGAGAAAGGGCTAATCTAGCGCCTGACCCGCGAAACCTGATCGGGATAATGCCCGCGTAGGGAGAAATGTTTTGGGGTACACTTCTTCTTACGGGTGTACCTTTTTAATTTTTGTCCGGCACCGGCCTAAAACGCCGAAAAAAAGACCCGGTGGCGGGCGGGTTTAAACACTTTATTTTCAGAAAGGAGCGGTTTAAAGGTGCAAATTGACGACATTGTGGTTTCTCGAGCGATAATCACCCGTTATACACAGGATTTGCTATCTGCGCTCGAGTCCGACGTAGCCGTTGTGGGGGGAGGGCCAGCCGGCCTCACCGCCGCCTGTTATTTGGCCAGAGGGGGTCTGCGCACCGTGCTTTTCGAAAGCAAGCTGAGCGTCGGCGGCGGGATGTGGGGCGGCGGCATGATGTTCAACCAGATTGTCGTGCAGGAAGAAGCAAGGCCGATCCTGGACGATCTGGGGATTCGCTACGAAGTTTTCCAGGAGGGGTATTACACGGCGCATTCGGTGGAGGCGGTGGCCGCCCTTATTTTAGGAGCGGTGCGCTCCGGCGCTAAAATTTTTAATTTAATCTGCGCCGAGGATGTGATGGTGCGCGAGGGCAGGATCACGGGCCTGGTTTTGAACTGGAAGGCCGTGGAAATGGCCAACCTGCATGTGGACCCCCTGGCTGTAAGCAGCCGGTACGTAATTGACGCAACGGGGCACGACGCCCAGGTGACCAGCATCGTGGTGCGCAAGTTAAAGGCGGCTATCCGGACCGCCAGCGGCAGCCTGGAGGGGGAAAAATCCATGTGGGCCGAGCGCGGCGAAGAAGCCATTTTGGAAAACACGGGGGAGGTGTACCCGGGCCTCTACGTTGCCGGGATGACGGCCAACGCCGTCTGCGGGGGCCACCGGATGGGGCCCATTTTTGGCGGAATGCTCCTTTCCGGCAAAAAAGTCGCGGAGTTGATTCTGGCCGAAGAAAAGAAAAAATAATTTTTCTTGACAAGGCAGGCCCGAAGACGCTATTCTATCAATAAGCAGTGAGTAGTAGTTATTACTTGGAGCGTGGAATCGTGGCCAAGACTACGCGCATGACCAGGCAAAAAAAGCTTATCCTGGAAATTTTGCGCAGCACAAACATCCACCCTACGGCGGACTGGGTTTACGAACAGGCCAGGAAGGTTATCCCGGATATCAGCCTGGGTACGATTTACCGCAATTTGGGCAATTTAAAAGCCACGGGCGAGATCATGGAGCTGAACTACGGAAGCACCTTTAGCCGTTACGACGGAAATCCGGATAACCACTATCACTTTGTTTGCAAAAACTGCGGGCGGGTTTTCGACATCGATCTGCCCGTCCTAACCAACCTGGAAAAAGAAGTAGAACGCCGGATGGGCACGCAGGTGACGGGGCACAGGATGGAGTTCTATGGTCTTTGCCGCGGTTGCCAGGGAGTAGAGGTGGACAGTTAGCAGCGAACAAAAAATTTGGTTTCTTTATCAAAAGACCTTGAAGGGCTGGCTTCAGGGTCCTTTATTTTTTAGTCTGTACCCAGGCAGGATTTTCCGACGGTAAAAAGAATGAAGATAGAGAGAAAGAATTCAGGGTGAGGCGCATGTTTGTACACCTGCATGTTCACACTGAATACAGTCTGCTCGATGGGGCCGCCCGGATTAAAGAAGTGGTCGCCGCCGCCCGGAGGATGGAGATGCCTGCTTTGGCAATTACCGATCACGGCTCCATGTTTGGGGTGGTCGATTTTTACAAAGCCTGTGTGCAGCAGGGAGTGAAACCGATTTTGGGCTGTGAGGTATACGTAGCTCCCCGCACCATGAGCGACCGCGTGCCCCACGTGGACGATCACCTTTATCACCTGACCTTGCTGGCGGAAAACGAGAGAGGGTACCAAAACCTTTTGAAACTGGTTTCTCTCGGCTATACGGACGGTTTTTACTACAAGCCGCGCGTGGACAAACAAACGCTCGGCCGCTTGAGCGCGGGCTTAATTGCTTTGAGCGGCTGCGTGGCGGGCGAAGTGGCCGAGCTTGTCCAAAGCGGCCAGGTGGAAAAAGCGAAAGAGGCGGCCAAAGAATATAACGAGATTTTCGGCCCCGGCAATTTTTATTTAGAACTCCAGGATCACGGCCTACCCGAGCAGCTTACCATCAACCGCGGCCTGGTAGAGCTGGGCCGCTCTTTGCAGATACCCCTGGTGGCAACCAATGACGTGCATTACGTTAAGCGCGAGCATGCCGAAATGCAGGACGTGCTCTTATGCATCCAGACCGGTAAAACCGTTGATGATCCCAACCGGCTGCGCTTTAATTCCAACGAGCTTTATTTGAAAAGCGCCCAGGAGATGGCGCTTAAATTTGGCGAACTGGATGCTGCGCTTAAAAACACGCTGGCCATTGCCGAGCGCTGCAACGTAGCGTTGACCTTTAACCAGCTGCACCTTCCCGATTACCCTATTCCGGAGGGGAAAACCGCCGATTCCTACCTGGAAGAGTTGTGCTGCCAGGGCGTACAGTGGCGCTACGGGGAACTTACCGAACCGATACGCCGGCGGCTGGAGTACGAACTGAAAGTCATCAGACAAATGGGTTATTCCGCTTATTTTTTAATCGTCTGGGACTTTATTCATTACGCGCGCTCGCACGGCATTCCCGTAGGGCCCGGGCGCGGTTCGGCGGCCGGCAGCCTGGTCGCCTACCTGCTGGGGATTACCAATCTCGATCCGTTAAAATACGGCCTGCTCTTTGAGCGCTTTTTGAATCCTGACCGGGTTTCCATGCCCGACGTGGACGTGGACCTTTGCTTTGAGCGCCGCGGCGAAGTGATCAATTACGTGACCCAGAGATACGGGGCCGACCGGGTGGCGCAAATAGCCACCTTTGGAACGATGATGGCGCGCGCGGCGATCCGGGACGTGGGGCGGGTATTGAACATGCCCTACGCGGAAGTAGACCGGGTGGCCAAGCTGGTCCCGGCGGAACTGCACATTACCATCGAGAGGGCGCTTAACGAATCTCCGGAATTAAGGGAGATGTACGAACAAAATCCGCAGATCAAAAAATTGATTGACATGGCCGCTCTTTTGGAAGGCATGCCCAGGCACGCCTCCACTCACGCGGCCGGCGTGGTGATCACCCGCGAGCCTTTAACCCATTACCTGCCCTTGTATAAAGCCGCTGACGGGCCGTTGACCACCCAGTTTGCGAAGGACCAGATTGAGGAACTGGGGCTTCTCAAAATGGATTTGCTGGGCCTGCGCACTTTAACGGTAATCGCTGAGACCGTCCGCTTAATTTCAAAAAACGGGGGCCCGGCGCTGGACATCGATAAGATTCCTTTGGACGACCCCAGGACCTTCGCGCTGCTTTGCGCGGGGGAAACGGCCGGCGTGTTTCAGCTGGAAAGCAGCGGGATGCGCTCCATATTAAAAGATCTGCGTCCGGAGGTATTTGAAGACATTGTCGCGTTGGTTGCCCTGTACCGTCCCGGTCCGCTGGGGAGCGGGATGGTGGAAGATTTTATAAAAAGAAAACACGGCCAGAAAAAAATAACCTACCTGCATCCGAAGCTGGAGCCAATTCTCAAAGATACTTACGGGGTCATTCTTTACCAGGAGCAGGTGATGCGCATTGCCAGCGATCTGGCCGGCTTTTCACTGGGCGAGGCTGATCTCCTGCGCCGTGCCATGGGGAAAAAGAAACCGGAAATTATCGCCGGTCTGCGTTCGCAGTTTGTGGAAGGTGCCGTAAAAAACGGCTGCGATCCCGAAATTGCCGGTCAGATCTTTGATTTAATGGAATATTTTGCGGGTTATGGCTTTAATAAAAGCCACAGTGCGGCCTACGCCATGGTCGCCTACCAGACGGCCTACTTAAAGGCTAACTACCCGGCGGAATACATGGCGGCCCTGCTTACTTCTGTCCGGGACAATACGGATAAAATAGCCGCCTACGTGGAGGAATGCCGCCGGCTGCACATCGAAGTGCTTCCCCCCGACATCAACGAGAGCGAAAAGGATTTTACAGTCGTGGGTGGGAAAATACGCTTCGGGCTGGCGGCGATTAAAAACGTCGGGGTGGGTGCGGTCGAAGTCATTATCCAGGAAAGGCAGCAAAAAGGAGTTTTCCGCAGTTACACTGATTTTTGCCGGCGGCTGGACACGCGCGTAATAAACAGGCGCGTATTGGAAAGTCTAATTAAAAGCGGCGCCTTTGATTCTTTGGGCCACCGGCGCGCGCAGTTGATGGCCGTGATTGACAGCGCCCTGGAACTGGCCGGGCAGGCGGCCAGGGAGCGGGCCAACGGCCAGCTTTCTTTGCTGGATTTCTGGGGAGACTATGCAGAAGACGCGTTTTCCCTTGAACTGCCCGATCTTGATGAATATCCGCAGAGCCAGCTGCTGGCCATGGAAAAAGAGGCTTTAGGGTTGTACATTAGCGGCCACCCCCTTTCCGAGTATCGCCAGGTGTTAGGCCAGCAGGCCACGGCAAGCGTGGTCGAGATAAAGGAAATGGAACCAAACAGCCCGGTGGTTTTGGGCGGAATGATTACCGCCGTCAGGAAAATCAACACCCGCAAAGGGGAGCTCATGGCCCGGTGCCAGTTTGAGGACTTGACCGGTTCCTGCGAAGTAATTTTCTTCTCCCGGACCTACCAAGAGTATAAGAGCCTGCTCGGACCGGACAGGGTTTTTCTCTTGCGCGGGCGGGTAAGCGTTAATGACGAAGAAACAAAAGTGGTGGCGGAGGAGATTTCTCCGGTCAAAAAGAAACTGTCCGGCAATGTTTATCTCCAGTTTAAAAGCGCCTCGCTGGACTTGATTACGCGGGTCCAGCTTGTCTTGCGCAGTTATCCGGGACCTTCTTCTGTTTACCTGTATTTTCCCAAGGATAAAAAACTGGCCCTTGCCCCCCGGGAGTTTTGGGTTGATTTGTCGACGCCCGTGGTGTCTGAACTGAAAAATATCCTGGGTGCGGAAAACGTGAGGGTGAAGGAGGTATAAACAAAATTTATTTTTTTATTAAAAGTACTTAAAAGGAGCGTGAGAAAATGTCTGAGGCCTGGAAACATTATGATGATTACATCGTCATTAAAGCTCTGGAAAACGGCGCCACGGTAATCGGCCTCACCCGCGGCAAAGACACGAAGTTTCACCATTCAGAAAAACTGGATAAGGGCGAGATCATGATTGCTCAGTTTACCGAACACACTTCGGCCATCAAAATCCGCGGGCGGGTTGAGGTATTGACCAGGCACGGGAAGATCCGCAACGACGAATAGTTTTAACTGCCGGTGAACAATGGTTATAATGATAAGAGATGGAAAGTAAAGAAGGGGGCTCTTTTGTGTGGACGGTCGTCTATATTGCTCCCACTAAAAAAGAAGCCGAAAAAATAAGGCAGTCTCTGGCTAAAGAGGGAATCCTGGTAAAATTAAAAGCAATTGGCCAGCCTCAGCAGAGTATGAATTGTTCGATCGAAATTCTCGTGCCGGAAGCAGAGGCAGACGAGGCGCTGGAGATAATTAACGGATTGTAAAGGTTGGTGCGGCCGATTATTCCAGAAAGTTTGTGGACAAAGTGCCCGCAGTGCAATGAGCTGCAGCTTGCCAGAGAACTAAAGAGATGCCTGAAGGTTTGTTTAAAGTGCGGCTACCACTTTCGCTTAACAGCCCCGGAAAGAATCCAATTAGTTTTAGACGCAGGCACTTTTCAAGAGTACGACCGGGACTTAGGCTGCGTGAGTCCTTTTGATACGCCTGAATATAAAGAAAAATTGCTTGCCGCCAGGCAGGCGACGGCTTTGAACGAAGCGGTAATCACCGGTGAAGGGGCGATTATGGGCCGCCGGGTGGTTATTGCAGCGCTGGATATCAGGTTTGTGATGGCCAGCATGGGGATGGTGGTCGGTGAAAAGATTGTACGGGCAATTGAAGCTGCCTGCGTCAAGCGCTTGCCCCTGGTTATTTTTTCGGCCTCCGGCGGCGCCCGCATGCAGGAGGGGGTAATGTCGCTGCTGCAAATGGCCAAAACCAGCGCGGCGTTAATTGCCCTGAGCAGGTCCGGCCTCTTGTACGTTTCTGTGCTTACCGACCCCACCACGGGGGGCGTGAGCGCCAGTTTTGCCTTCCTGGGGGACATTATCCTGGCCGAACCCGGGGCGCTCATCGGATTCGCCGGCCCGCGCGTAATCGAACAAACCATCCGCCAAAAGCTGCCCGAAGGGTTCCAGCGGGCGGAGTTTTTATGCCGGCATGGCTTTGTGGACATGGTGGTGCCTCGCCCCCGTTTAAAAGCTACTCTGGGACAAATTCTTACTCTCCACCAGGAGGAAAAAAGTGGTTAATTTAGAATTTGAGCGCCCCATTCTCGAATTGCAAACAAAAATTGACGAGTTGCGTGCTTTTTCCAGGGAGAAACGCCTGGACCTGGCCAACGAAATTGCCCATCTGGAGAAGCGCTTGAGGGAATTAACGGAAAATATATATAAAAACCTCACTCCCTGGCAAAAGGTGCTCGTGGCCCGCCATCCGGGGCGGCCGAATACCCTGGATTACATAAACTATTTGTTTACTGATTTTCTTGAATTGCGAGGGGATAGGCTGTACGGCGACGACCCGGCCTTGATCGGCGGCATCGCGCGCTTAAACAGCCGGCCGGTAACGGTTCTAGGCCATTTAAAAGGCAAGGATACGCAGGAAAACATCGCGCGAAATTTCGGCATGGCGCACCCCGAGGGCTACCGGAAAGCGCTGCGTTTAATGCTGCAAGCCGCGAAATTTAAACGCCCGGTGATTGCCTTTATTGACACGCCCGGAGCCTATTGCGGAATGGGCGCCGAAGAAAGGGGCCAAGCCGCCGCTATCGCCCAATGCATTCAAACCATGCTTGGCTTGCGGACGCCGGTCGTTTCGGTAATTATCGGGGAAGGAGGAAGCGGTGGAGCGCTTGCCCTGGGCGCCGGCGATCGCCTTTTAATTCAGGAGCATGCGGTATTTTCGGTGATTTCACCGGAGGCGTACGCGACCATTCTCTGGAATGATCCCGCCCGCTGTTCGGAGGCGGCTCAAAAAATGAAAATAACCGCCGCCGAGTTGTCTCTTTTAGGGGTGGTGGAAGAAGTCATCCCCGAGCCGCCGGGGGGCGCCCACCGCAATCCTGCCCTGGCTGCTCAATATCTTCAGGAGGCGCTCACCAGACACCTGGAGGAACTGCGCAGCATTCCGGAGGAAGAGCTTTTACGGCGGCGGTTTGAGAAATTTAGAAAAATCGATGATGAATATTTAAAAGAGGGAAACGCAAATTAAAATTACAGGCAAAAAGTTTAAAGGCACAAGGCGTAAAAAATATTTGGCATCAGGGGCAAAAGGCCAGCAGGAGGCGTCTGGTGCTGGGAGCTGTTGGGGGTTGCCGAAGGCTGTGTTGGGGGTTGCCGCATGCAGAGGATTGCTGTTTTAACCAGCGGGGGGGACGCTCCCGGAATGAACGCCGCCATTCGGGCCGTGGTACGCAAAGCTATTTACCACGGCCTGGAGGTGCTGGGCATCAAAAGGGGTTTTAGCGGTTTTATCGAGGCCGATATTGAGCCTTTAAATTTGCGCAGCGTAGCGGATGTTGTTCACCGCGGAGGGACCATTTTACGGACGGCCCGCTCCGAAAAATTTAAAACTTTTGAAGGCAGGAAGATGGCCAAAGAAAATGTGGACCGCTTCGGCCTGCAGGGCCTGGTGGTGATTGGCGGCGGCGGCTCTTTTCTGGGGGCGCATGTTTTCAGCCGGGAATTCGGACTGCCGGTGGTGGGTGTTCCGGGAACCATTGATAACGATATCAGCGGCACCGATTATACAATCGGCTTTGATACGGCGGTTAATACGGTAGTGGAGGCGATTAACAAGATCAGGGACACGGCTACTTCGCACGAGCGCACGTTTGTACTGGAAGTGATGGGCCGGGACACGGGCTTTATCGCCCTTTCCGCCGGATTGGCGGGAGGGGCGGAGTCCATTATCATTCCGGAGCGTCCCTTTAATCTCGAGGAAATTTGCGCCCGCCTCGTGCGCAGCTATCGCAAGGGAAGTTCCCATAGTATTATCGTCGTAGCCGAGGGGGCAGCCAGCGGGATGGAAATCGGCCGGGAAATAAAAAACCGCACCGGCTTTGATACAAAAGTGACTATTTTAGGCCACTTGCAGCGCGGAGGGAACCCTACGGCCTTCGACCGCATTCTCGCCAGCATGCTGGGCGCCAAGGCGGTGGAGTGGCTGATGGAGGGGGGAAGCAATATCATGGTCGGCTATGTGGCCGGGCAGGTGGTGGCCGTGGACCTGGAGCGGGTGATTAACAGGAAAAAACGGATTAATATGGCTTTGTACGATTTAGCCGGTATTTTGTCGATTTAAAGGTTTAGGAAAGGTTTAAGGTTAAGGGGGTTGCTTTTTTTGAAGCGCACCAAAATAATTTGCACCATCGGCCCGGCGAGCGACAACGTGGATATCCTGGTCAAAATGATGCAGGCGGGCATGAACGTAGCCCGGCTTAATTTTTCTCACGGCACCCGAGAAGAGCATGCCAGGCGGATCGATTTGATCCGGGAAGCTGCCGGGAAAGCGGGGAAAAACGTCGCCCTCCTCCTGGATACGAAAGGTCCGGAAGTGCGTTTAGGGGTTCTGGAAAAGCCGGTCCACTTAAAAGCGGGGCAAAAGGTAATTTTAACTGCTGAACCGGCAAAAGGCGACGCCTCCCGGTTGCCCGTTTTTTTTCCCGTGTTGCCCCGACAGATTTTGCCCGGCAGCTCTATTTTAATCGCCGACGGCCAGATTGAGCTGAAGGTAGTTTCCGTTCGTGGCCGGGAAATAGAATGCGAGGTTGTCCACGGCGGAGAGGTGACCAGCCAAAAAGGGGTGAATATTCCGGACGCGGCTTTTGAGCTCCCGGCGGTGACGGAAAAAGACAGGGAGGATATCTTATTTGGGGTTGCGCAGGGCGTTGATTTTGTCGCCCTTTCTTTTGTCCGCCGGGCGGCGGATGTGCTGGCGGCCCGGCAAATTCTCGAAGAAGCGGGGGCCGATCTGGACGTCATCGCGAAAATAGAAAGCCGGGAAGGTGTCACCAACCTGGAAGAAATTATTGCCGTGGCCGACGGGGTGATGGTGGCCAGGGGGGATTTGGGCGTCGGCATTCCGGTAGAGGAAGTTCCCCTGGTGCAAAAAGCGATCATTAGAAAATGTAACCAGGCGGGAAAACCGGTAATCACGGCCACCCAGATGCTCGAGTCAATGATTCATAACCCGCGCCCCAGCAGGGCTGAGGCCAGCGACGTGGCCAACGCCATTTTAGACGGCACGGACGCGGTGATGCTCTCCGGGGAAACCGCCGTGGGCCGGTATCCAGTAGAGGCAGTGGAAGTAATGGCGCGGATTGCCGCGCGGGCGGAAGCCGCCCTGCC
>DYES01000005.1 GCA_020725585.1 Desulfovirgula sp. | reverse complement strand
ATCCGGCCACCACCAGCACCCGGCCGCAATTGCCTTTATGGGCCGCGGCAGGGCGCGGAGGAAACCAGCCGCTTACCATTTCCCGGGAAAGTACATGCCTTTTTAAGTGCTCTGCCGTCAGTAAAAAGACGGGTATAGAAATGTCGGCTACGTGCAGCCTTCCCACGTAACTCGCTCCCGGCTCCTGCACCAGGCCCAGCTTGGGCAAACCAAAGGTAACCGTCCAGGTAGCCCGCACGCACGGCCCTTGTGCCAAACCGGTATCCGCCTCCAGCCCGGAGGGAATGTCTACCGCCACCACCGGTTTTTTGCTGTCGTTAATTGATTTGATCACGCTTGCGGCCGGTTCGCGGGGAACTCCGCGAAAACCGGTGCCAAAAATGGCGTCCACAATTAAATCACTATCTTCAAGAGACGGAACAGGCGCTCCTTCTCCAATTACCCGCACCTCCTGCCCCATCTTCTGCCAGATGCGCAGATTTACCAGCGCATCCCCGGTTATTTCTTCCGGCCTGGCCAGTAAATAAACTGTTACGCTTGCTCCCCCGTTAAAGAGATGGCGGGCCACCACCAGCCCATCCCCGCCGTTATTGCCCTTCCCGGCAAAAATAGCAATCCTTTTGCCCCGTACGTCCCCCAGCATTTCCCGCACAATCTCGACAACTTTTAAGCCGGCGTTTTCCATCAAAATGAGCCCGGGTATGCCGTATTCCACGATGGCCTGCCGATCCAGTTCCCTCATTTGCGCCGACGTTACCACCCGCATTTTCCCTTTAACCTCCACACCTGCTCTAAAATTACTCCAAAATTACAAAGGCCACGGCTTCCAGTTGGCCGTGAGACAAACTCAGGTGGATTTTTTGCACTCCTTTTTCCCGAGCCAACACCGCGGTTTTTCCAGACAATACAACCTGAGGCGCCCCTTCCGGAGAGTTGACAATTTCGATCTCCAGCCACTTCAACCCCTGCCCTACACCTGCTCCCAGGGCCTTAAAAACCGCCTCCTTGGCGGCAAAACGGGCCGCGTAAGACCGGTAGGGATCGCGAAAGCGCCGGCAGTAAGCAATTTCCCCCGCGGTAAAAATTTTTTCTAAAAATTTGCTGGCGTACCTCTCGACGGCTCTTTTGACCCGCCTTATTTCAACAATATCCACACCTGTGCCAACGATCAAAAAAATCACCTGCAAGATCCGGTAAAGACCCGGATTATAGCCTGCCCACCATGAAAGTAAAGGGTAAACTTGGTTATTACCCTACTTCAGCAAACCTCACCTGGCGTTTATCCAATGGCTTGGTGATGCCCCTTGTGGACGAACGCCAAGCTTCGCCAACTAAGCAAAGGCTAATCATATTTTTAATTATACCATACTGTAGGTAAAAAAACGTTAAAAAAAGAAAAACCTGTCTACCCTACACCGAAATTGAACATCCCTCGACTCCCGAAAATAAATTTTTTATCCTGGATGAAAGCGCCTGCTACGGCCGGAATCGGGCTCTTGGTTTCAATTTCGGTAGACCAGGTTAACTTTGGACAGGTTTCTAGAAACCCAATATTTTCCGCAGCTTTTTCGCCTGGGCCCGGCTGACGGGGACCTCGCTGTTTTCTTTATCTTCAACGACCAGATTATAAGTGCCGTTAAAAAAAGGCACAATTTCTTTCACCTTTTGCAGGTTCACCAGGTAACAACGGTGCGTCCGAAAAAAGATAGCCGGGTTTAAGCGGTTTTCTAATTCCTTCAAGGTAAAACGCGTGAGCAGCTTCTCGGCGAAAACTTTCAGGTACACGTAATCCTGCTCCGTAAAGGCGTAGAATATATCTGACTCGGCCACCAGGACCGTTTTCCCCTGCCTTTCGGCGGGTATGCGGTCAATCCTGATCTGACTATGGGCGCTTTGGCCGCCATTGGAAGCAGCTGCTTCGCTTTCCGCTCCCGTAGCTGCTTCGGCAGAAACGGAAGCAGATTCTTGAATCAGCTTCCAAACTCTCTCTACGGCTCTTTTCAGGCGGGCCACCTCGATTGGTTTTAAAAGGTAATCAACAGCGTTAACATCAAAAGCCTTCACGGCATATTCATCATAGGCGGTAACAAAGATGATGTAGGGGCGGCGGGGCAGCTCCTGAATGGCCGCCCCTAAGTCCAGGCCGCTCATGCCGGGCATGGAAATATCCAAAAACAACACCTGATAATCTAAAGCCTTAATTAAAGCCATCGCTTCTTGGGCATTGGTGGCTTCTCCCACGATCTCCACGTTATTGAATTCATTGAGAGCGAAACGTAGCTCCTGGCGCGCGGGATATTCGTCGTCGACGATTAATGCTTTCAGTTTCACGCTTGCGCCTCCTTTCTGTCCGCAGACCTCATGATCAAAGGCACCCTGACGTATACAGATGTGCCGGCATTTGGCGCGCTGACAATCTTCAGGCCGTAGTTCTCGCCAAATAAACCTTTCAAACGCTCGTGTACGTTGCTTAAACCGACACCGTTGCCCGAACCCACGCCGGGTTTTAATATCTCCGGCAACCTGTCCGGGTGGATGCCTACACCGTCATCGCGAATGGCAATTAGCATTTCGCCATTCACCATACGAGCGAAAATCTCTACCGTACCTGGGCCGGCCTTGGGCAGAATGCCATGCTTGATGGCATTTTCCACCAAAGGCTGAATGGTGAGCACGGGCACCTGGTAAGACAAAAGGGATTCGTCAATATCGCGCACGATACGCAGCTTTTCCCGAAAACGAGCTTTCTCTAAAATTAAATACGTGTTTAAATACTCAATTTCCTCCTGCAAGTTGTTAAAACGCCCGTGCCTTTTTAAGGCATAACGGAAAAAACCTGCCAGGCGGATTAAAAGGCGCCGGGCTGTTTCCGGATTGGTGCGGCTGAACATGATAATGGTATTTAAAGTATTAAAAAGGAAATGAGGGTTGATTTGCGCCTGCAGGGCATCTAATTCCGCTTTAGTAACCAGCTGTACCTGCCGGTCCAGTTCCGCCAGTTCCATCTGCATGCCCAGCAGCTGGGCTATCCCTACCGCCAGCTTAATCACATTTTCCGGCACTTCCCCCTGTTTCGTCTGGTATAATTTAATCGTGCCCACAACTTCGCCTTTGCATTTCAAAGGGGCGATTACCGCCGACTCCAAAGGACAGTGCCGCACCGGGCACTGCAGGTCCCGGCTGTTGCGGACGACCTTAAGCTGGCCGGTGGCCAAAGCCTCCCGGGTCGCCTCGGTTAAAATCTGGCTGCCGGCCTTATGATGATCGTCGCCTGCACCAATATAACCCAATACGCGCTCCTTATCCGTGATCGCCACGGCGGCAACGTCGGCTATCTTTTGAATAATTTCCACCGTCTTGGCGGCCGTTTCCTCATTTAAACCCCGCCGCAAATAAGGCAAAGTTTCGTTGGCAATCTGCAAAGTAAAATCCAGGGGATGCCTTTCACTTTTCAGGTGCAAAGGTTTGCCGTGCAAGATAAACTTTCCTGCTAAAAAAGCAGCAACGGCGCTGGCTACTAACATAACGGCCACAACCTGCCACATTTCAGCCCACCACACCAACAAAACAATTACGGCCGCTAAATTAACAGCAAGCCACCTGACAGCTACTCCTATGATGAGCCTTTTTTCGTTAACCATGACCCTCCCCCCTGAAAACAGCCCTGTTTACCGGTTCGTTTCACGCCGCTTAAAAAAACTTTTGACGGCGGGAATCATAAACAAATGAATTAAAAAGGTTGACTGGTGACACAGCCTTATATTACCAAAAGGTTCAGAAAAATCTATCCCTCATTTATTTGTAAAATAATTATATAAACAACATAATTAATTGTCTACCATAAATGCGGAAAGTTACCTTGAGCTTTTGCGCAAGACAATTCCCTGCTCCCCGTTTTTAAAGGACCCCACAATACCGCCGGAAAGCACCAGCTGGATCGCGTCCTCCACGGGGTTGTCCAGATAAATCAGCTCTTCTTTGGGTACTAAAACCAAAAAACCGGTGGTGGGATTGGGCGTGGTACAGACAAAGACGCAGACCAGATCCCTTATTCCGTTTTCATCGCGCATTTTCACTTCACCGGTAACAAAAGCTGCCGTATAAACACCCCGTCGGGGGTACTCCACCAGCACAGCTTGCCGAAAGGGCCGTTTTCCTTCATAGCCTACTACTTCCACAATCTGCTTGGTGGTTTTATAAATCACCCCCACCAATGGTATGCGCGAAATCAAAGAATCCCAGAAATAAATCACTTTCCGGCCGATAAAATTGGTAGCCAGCAGGCCTGCCGCCAGCAAAAACAAGATCACCAGCACAAAACCCGCGCCGAAAACCTGGTGGCCGGTAAAAAGAAAAATGAGCCGCCGGGCCCATCCGTCCAACAGCCCAAAGGCAAACCACACAATATAAAGGGTAACCGCCAGGGGCAGCACCACCGCCGCCCCGGTCAACAGGTAGGTACGTAATTTTTTGCCCATCACCAAGGGTATTTGCCCCGCTCTCCCCTTTCACCGCCAGTTTCTTCACGGATGATTTTGATGATTCCCGGGCAGATTTTCTTCAGGCTTTTATGGTTCCAAATCTTCTAAACCAAAAGCATCTTCGTCTTTCCAGTGAAAAATAAAGCAGGCTGCACCCAGGGCAATATTCACGGCCATCAGGACCGGGTAAAAACCACCCCACAGCCCCGCCGGAGGCGAAACCAGGTAAATAAACCAGAGAACCCCTGCGGCCAGCAGATAACGCAACCCTTTTTTCTGCTCCAAGACCAATTTATGGACGGGTTCAGGTCTTGAATGCCCCGCGACGCCCTCTTGGCGATCTTCCGCTGCAGGTTGCCGACCGGCCTGCAAAGCCAGCTCAACCAACCGCTCTTCATTTAAAACGACGACGCGGTATTTTTTCCTTAAGCCGGCAATTAACCGGCGAACATCGGCGCGCACCGCTCCCGGAACAACCACCAGCGCGCTCTTCAAGCCCCGCTCTTGCAAAGCCCTTTGAAAGCTTTGTAAAAGCTTAATTTCTTCCTGCTGCCCGGCGGCCGGGGGAAGACATTGCACCCCAACCGGAACGCCCCTGTACTTAGCGCTTATGGCCACGGCCTCGTCGAGGCGCAACGCCTTTTGGCCCCCTTTTTGATGGACCTGAAGATCGGTAAACTGGGGCAGCTGGGCAAAAAGCAGGGAAACAAAAACAGCCAGCTCCTCTCTCGTTTTGATCTTCTTGATTTCCTCGCGGCACCTCTGGCCGGCCAGCCATAAACGATAACGCTGCCGGCGCAACTCCCTTTTTCTTCTCTGGTAATGACTGGCCGCTGCCCCAGCGGCAGCGGCCAAGAACACAGAGGCAGGCAAAGCCAGGCTTATGCTATAGATTTTGGCCAGGAGCATCAGGGCAGCCAGCCAGACAAAACCAACCAAAAACAGCAAATCCACAGCTTGGGCCGTTTTATTGCGCCCGTCTTCTTTTGGCCGCACCTGGTAGGAAAGCCTTTGCCTCCTTCTTTTAAAACGCAACAGCCGACGGCGTAACAAAAATTTCCACCTCGAAGGTTTTTAACTACTATTATGCCCATGGCAATCCAAAAACATACTACTTTTCGCTTTCGGCCGCCGCCTTGGCTTTCTTGATAATTTCCTCGGCCAGGTAAGCGGGAACTTCCTCGTAGCTGCTAAATCGCATCCGGAAAGAGCCCCGCCCCTGCGTCATGGACTTTAAGTCAATGGCGTAGCGCGTTAACTCAGCCAGCGGAGCCAAAGCCCTGATTTTTGTCTTTTTCCCGGCGGGCTCCATTCCCAGGATGCGGCCGCGCTTGGTATTAAAATCGCCGATAATGTCCCCCATAAAGTTCTCCGGCACAGTTACCTCCACTTCCATAATGGGCTCCAAAAGCACCGGATTGGCCTGCTGCGTTCCTTTCTTAAAGGCCATGGAGGCGGCAATCTTAAAGGCCAGCTCCGAGGAATCCACCGGGTGGTAAGAACCGTCGTAGAGAATCACTTTGACCCCCGTAACCGGATAACCGGCCAGGACCCCCTCCTGCATCGCCTCCCGGACCCCCTTTTCCACCGCCGGAACGTACTGTTTGGGTACGGCCCCACCGAAAATTTCCTCTCCAAAGGCAAACGGCTCTTCCGCCAAAGGCTCCAAACGCAGCCAGACGTGGCCGTACTGGCCGCGGCCCCCGGTTTGCTTTTTGTACTTGCCTTCCACTTTTACTTCGTTGCGGATTGTCTCCCGGTAGGGGATCTTCGGCTCTTCAATAGAGACGTCCACACCGTACTTGCGCTTGAGCCTCTCCACCAGGATATCCAGGTGCATTTCGCCCATGCCTGTCAATAACGTTTGCTTTGTTTCCGTATTTTTCTCCACCCGGACGGTGGGGTCTTCCTCGGTAAGCCTGGCCAGGGCGTTGCTCAGCTTATCTTCATCTCCCTTGCTCTTCGGCTGAATAGCCACCGTCAGAGTGGGTTCGGGAAACTCGATGCCTTCTAATTTTACCGGGTGATCCTTATCACATAAAGTATCGCCCGTGCCAGTTTCCTGCAATTTGACCAAAACCGCCAGGTCTCCGCAGTTTACTTCGTTTACCGGAATGGAATTCTTTCCCCGGACAAACAAAACCTGACCCACTTTCTCTATCTTCTCTTTTGTGCTGTTCAGCAGCGCGCTGTCGCCGGTCAGTTTGCCGCTAAAAACACGGATAAAATTCATCCTGCCCACGTAAGGGTCGGCCAGCGTCTTAAAGACCAGGCCCGCGAATGGTTCGGCGGACTTATCCTCGGGCGGCGGGCAGTAGTTAACCAGCAAGTCCATGAGGTTGACTACCGCCATGTTTTTTGTGGCCGAACCGCAAAGCACCGGCACTACCTTGGAAGTAACAACCCCTTTTTTCAAGCCGGACTTTATTTCTTCCGGAATCAATTCTTCGCCTTCCAGGTATTTCATCATTAACTCGTCGTCAGCCTCTACCGCTGCTTCAATTAACTTTTCGCGGTACTCGGCAAGGGCTGCCTGCAAGTGATCGGGCACAGCGGTTTCCTGGGGCTTACCGTTGGCAAAAGTATAGGCTTTTTGTTCAATCATATCCACGACCCCGGAAAAATCGGCGGCCTGGCCGACGGGCAACAGGATAGGAGCAAAATTAGCGTTGAACTTATCTTTCAGCTCCTCTAATACCTTATAAAAATTGGCATTCTCCCTGTCCATCTTGTTAATAAAAACTACCTTGGGCAAACCGGCTTCGCTGGCGTAATCCCAGATTACTTCGGTCTGCACCTCCACACCGTCGACCGCCGAAACAACAAAGAGCAGGCTGTCCGCCACTCGCAAGGCCGCCTTCACCTCGGCGATAAAATCTACAAAGCCCGGGGTATCCAGGGCGTTAATTTTGCAGTTCTGCCACTCGCAGGGTATCAGGCTGGTGTGAATGGTAATCTGGCGGTTTATTTCCTCAGGATGGTAATCGGCAGTAGTGGTGCCGTCCTCTACCCGACCCAGCCTGGTAATCGCGCCGGTATTGTAGAGCATGGCTTCGACCAGCGAGGTTTTTCCCGCCCCACCATGAGCCACCACGGCTATATTTCGAATCCGTTCTGTCTGATAATTTTTCAAAATCCATTACCCCCTAGTTTTTAATGTGTTACTGATAATATTTTCCTTTTGGAAAAAATTCTATACACCTTTACATGGTTAATTTTGGTAAATTGCCTGCTGAAAATATCTTTGTGTATATTCTCCATCTTCCGCGAAAATCCTTGTCCGGCTTGAATAAAATAAAGCCCTCCGACTCCTTTGCGATTCTTCACGACACGGGTTGGCCACATAGAGAACAGACCATACACATACACATATAGCATGAGGTGGAATGGACATGACCCGCCAATCCTTCGTCTACGGAGCGCTCATCCTGGTGATGGCCGGCTTTTTTAACCGGTTTATCGGATTTATCTATCAAATTTTAATGATCCGGCTCATTGAACCCGAGGGTGTCGGGCTTTTCAACATGGTCTACCCCATTTACATAATGGCGCTGGTGTTGGCCGGGGCAGGGATTCCGGTGGCTATCGCCAAGCTGGTCGCGGAAGAAGTAGCAAAAAACAACCTCTCCGGCGCCTACCGGATTTTTTACCTCGCGCTGGCTTGCATTGCCTGCACAAGTCTTTCTTTTACCTGCCTGATCATCATAGGCACGCCTTTTTTAAAAGCGCACATTTTTCCCCGCCCCGACGCGTACTCATGTTTTTTCGCCCTCATCCCGGCCATTATGATCGTCTCTTTATGCTCCGCTTACCGGGGGTTTTTTCAGGGCCTGCAGCAAATGACCCCCACGGCGGTGACGCAGATAGCCGAACAAATCGTCCGCATCAGCGCCGGGCTGACCATCGCTTATTTACTTTTGCCCAAGGGGGTCGCCTACGCCGCCGCCGGCCTTTCCCTGGGGGTGGTTTGCGGCGAGCTGGTGGGCTTTCTTTTGATCCTCTGGATTTACCTGGCCAGACGTCCTCCCGTCGGCACCCTGCCCAAGTATGCACCGGAAAGGCCGGGCGCCATTGCTTTGCGTATTTTTCAGCTTGCCGTGCCGGTGACGCTGACCCGTTTTATCTCCACCGCCCTGCTCTCCATCGACGCTTTGCTCATTCCCCGGCGCCTGGCCACCTCCGGCCTCTCCTTAAGCGAAGCCACGGCGGTGTACGGGCAACTGGTCGGCATCGCCGAGCCGCTGTTGTTTATCCCCAGCATTATTACCATCTCTCTGGCCACCGCCCTGGTCCCCGCCATGAGCGACGCCCTGGCTCAGAATAACCTGGCGCTTGTGCGCGGCCGCTGCGAGGAAGCCATCCGTCTGACCATGCTGGCGGGCCTGCCGGCAGCCACGATTTTTCTTCTCCTTTCCGAAGAGTTTTGCACGGTGTTTTTTGGTTACCGCGAGGCCGCCACCGCGCTCTCCGTGCTCGCCATCGGAGGGCCTTTTCTTTACCTGCAACAAACCACCATCGGTATTTTGCAGGGGTTGGGAAGGGCCGGCCGCCCTTTAAAAAACCTGGTGCTCGCCTCTTTATTTAAAATCACGGGAATTTATTACCTGACCGCCATTCCCGGAGTAAGCATCCGGGGAGCGGCTTTTTCCCTGGTGACCGGATATGTGATTATGGCTTTTTTAAATTACCGGGACTTAAAACTGATCACCAATTTCCGGCCGGACTGGCATTACGTTTTAACTAAACCTCTGCTGGCCTCCCTGGGGATGGCCGCCGTCATCTGGCAGGCGAAAGAAAATATCCCCGCGCTCATTTTCCCGCCCCTTTTTCAGCTGGGCCTGTACCTGCTGCTGGGCGGAATCACCTACATAGGCTTGTTAATCATTACAGGAGGCCTGCACATTCACGACCTTAATCGCCTCAAGCAATTATTTAAAATCCGCTAGGAACCTGAGCTGTTCGATGGCGGCGTAGTCGGTAAGGTCCAGCTGTAGCGGCGTAATGGAAATATAATTATTTTTTACCGCCTCCACGTCCGTTTCCGTGCCGCTAGGATCCTCTTGGGCTTCCAGAGGTTCTCCGGCCACCCAGTAATATATTCTCCCCCGGGGATCGACGCGCTTTTCAAAAATATTCACGTACCGGCGATTTCCCAGGCGGGTGATCTTCACGCCCAGGGGCCGCTCCGTCCCGGGGACGTTCACGTTCAACAGGGTATTGCGGGGCAAATCGGCCCGCAGCAGGAAGGGAATAAACTCCCGGATAAACGCGCCAGCCGGGCTAAAATCCTGGTAGCAGTAACTGGCCAGGGAAACTGCTATGGAGGGGAAGCCGTTAATGGCTCCCTCGATGGCCGCCGACACGGTACCCGAGTACAGCACATCCGTGCCCAGGTTAGGCCCTTGATTAATGCCGGAAACAACAAGATCCGGCGGGTCCGCCAGCAAATCCTCAATGGCCAGTTTGACGCAATCGGCAGGGGTGCCGTCTACCGCCCAGCTCTGCACGTCAAAACCGGGTATCCTGGTTTTTTTTGCTCGTAAAGGGCGGTGCACCGTAATGCTGTGGCCGGTAGCGCTGCGTTCGCGATCGGGCGCGACGACAAAAACTTCCCCCAGGTTACTTAAACCGCCCACCAGCATGCGCAATCCCCGGGCATGAATGCCGTCATCGTTGCTCACTAAAATGCGCATAAAAACCTCCAAAAAAGCCAAATCGTAAAGACGAACATAGACCAGGAAGGCTATATCTCATAAATAGTTATAATCATTGCATTCTTTTCGTGATCTTTGGTCAGGCCAAACATTAAGCGCTTGTGCTTCAAGTTTTTGTTCAAAAAATCAACCACTTTATATAGTTCATCATTCGGCTGAAAAGCCCGCATGGCGATCAGCTCCAACTTATCTTTAACAGAGTCTTCCGTGGCCAAAACAAATCCCCCCTCTTCCTGACCCTTAACCTTTAATTAGCGCCAGCGCTTCCATCCTGGTCGCCTCGTTGCGCTTAAACAGGCCCCGCACCGCCGAAGTCACGGTCTTTGAGCCCGGCTTGCGCACACCCCGCAGGGTCATGCACATATGCTCCGCTTCGATCACTACCAGGACGCCGTGGGGATTTAACTGGGTCATGATGGCGTCGGCAATTTGGGTGGTCAACCGCTCCTGCAGCTGAGGCCGCTTAGAATACCCTTCCACCACCCTGGCCAGCTTGGAAAGTCCGGTTACCTTGCCGCTCCGGGGTATGTAAGCGACGTGCGCCAGGCCAAAAAAGGGGAGCAAATGATGCTCGCAGATGGAATACATAGGAATGTCCTTCACCAAAATCATTTCCTCGTGGTCTTCCGTAAAATACTTCTTTAAATGCAACTGCGGGTCCTCTTCCATCCCGCAAAAAATCTCTTTATACATCCTGGCCACCCGCGCCGGCGTTTCCTTTAGGCCGGGCCTGTCCGGGTCCTCGCCAATCGCTTCTAAGATCATCCGGACTGCTCTTTCGATTTTAGGCTGATCGATCATCTTCCCTCTTCCTTAAAAAGTATAGTGTATTTCCATCACACCCCACGGTCTCCAAACCGTGCCGCGACTTCGCCGCCGCGATCCTATAAGAGGTTGAGAACGCTATGAATCTGGGGTATGATCCTGACCTGAGGAAGAATTTTCAGGGCGCGCTCCTGGAGCAGAAGCATACGCTCCGGGCCGATCCCCAATTTACCGCCGGCTAAGGTTACCGGTTGAATGATTAAGGGGACCTCCCCCGCCTCCTTCAGCAAACGCAAGGCTTCGTCCAGCTCCTGAAAACTGGTCTTTTCGTCAACCACTATTTTCACAAAAACCTCTTTTTGCCGGGCCGCCGCCAGGAATTTTCGATGCTCGTCCCACAAAGGCGGCAGTCGGGAAGTTCCGGGCAACTTGATATCCATGGCGATAATATCGACCAGGTGAATAAGCCGCTTTAATTCCTGCGGCAGGGTGCCATTAGTTTCCAGGTAAATTCTCAAGCGGCACCCGCGTAAAAGCGGAATCAACTCCAATAGAAATTCGTTATGAAGCAGAGGTTCTCCTCCTGTTAAACTAAGGGAATGGTGAATTGCCGGATTTAATGTTTCCACCATCCTGGCTACCTGCGGGGGAGTTAAAGGGTTGGAAACAAAACGAAAATCTTTTTTTCCGGGGGTCAGCTCGCAACGACACGCGGGAGCGGGTTCGATGAGCGTGTCGCAGTAGGCGCACGTTAAGTTGCAGCCGGCAAAACGTAAAAAAATCTGCCGATACCCCACATAGGGACCCTCCCCCTGAACGGAAGAGAATATTTCCTGCAAGCAGGCAAACAAGGTTAGTTAACTCCCCTCACTTTACAACGGGCCTGGTTGATGGCTTGCAGCTCAGCCAGGTAATTTTGATTGATTAGCTGGGCCAGCTCCGGGATCTGGGCTTCCCGCCAACCCAGTTCCAGCAAGCCAACGGCTTTTACAGGCACGTTCTCGCTTTTTAAGTTGAGGCCTGTATGGATCATGGTGGAGACCGGCGTAATGGTGGCAATGGAAATGGAAAGTTTACGTTCATCAACATACAAGTCGTCCCCGGCGCGCCGGATTTTAAACCCCCTGTCTTCCAGGACTTCTTTGATGACACAAATAAACAGGCGCTGCTTGCAAATGGTTTTTTCCAAATTGAGATCAAAGTGTTCAATAATAAAGTGGAGCATATCCGGGCTGTAAATGGGAGATTGTTTTAATACGTCGGCCAGGTCCACCATTTTGTCAAAATTCACCTGGCAGGGACCGCGAAAGGCGACGATGCTGTCGCCGGGCAGGCCCCAGTGGCGGTAAGCCCAGTGGGAGGAAAGCTGGCTGCCATCGTAAAAAATCTGTTCCCGGATGAAAAGGCTCTGCACGGACAATTTCACCCCCCTAAAAAATTTTCCGCCTGCAGGTTGTTTTTCGATCCGGATTTACAAGTGCTGCTTAAGGGCAGGTCAGCCCCGCCGCTTCCATCGCCCGGAAAAAGCGCCGGCAGCTTTCGCACTCCCTGCACATCTTTTCTTCCCCGTAATAGCAACTCCAGATGAATTGCCACGGGACGTTCAGCCTTTTCCCCAGGCGGACAATGTCCACCTTGTCCAAACGCTGGGTGTAGCTAACTACCCGGACGCAATTCTTGGTCGAATAGGCGAGTGCTTCATTAGCCCTTTCCACAAAGGAAACGCTGTTGTCGGGAAAAGTTTGCGCCTCTTCTTTGTTAAAACCGGTGACAACAAGCGCGCAGCCCAGGGCTTCGGCAAAACAGGCAGCGATATTAATGAACAAGCCATTGCGGTTAGGCACCCACACGGCGGACGCCGATTCGAAAGCCGCCTCCGGATCATCAAGAGCTTCTTTGCCCCGGGCGGGAATGGTCTTTCCCCTATTCACCAGGGCGGTTGAGGTAATTTCTTTCAAAAAAGGCAATTCAATTACCCGGTGTGAAAGGTTATAATAAGCGGCCAGGGCCGCCGCCGCGCCGATTTCTCTCGCCGCGGCCCGCTGGCCGTAATCAATGGTCAGGCAGAGTTCCACCCTGCTTTCCTGCAGAGCGTAAGCCAGCGAAACCGCCGAGTCCAGCCCCCCGGAAAGCAGCACCACACTCTTCGTTTCCATTTTCCACAATCCCTACTCCTCGCTATAACTGGCCCGGGCGCTCGGGGATTCCCAGACGATTACGCGGCGCAGCTTCAATCCGGGCCGAAAATTTGGCTTTAAACGGCGGTAAATGTACCGGGCAATGTTTTCGGCCGTAGGATTGGTTTCTCTGCCCGGTTGATGAAAAGGAGGCAGGTCATTTAAATACTGGTGATCTAGATCTTTAACCACGCTTTCGACCATCTCCTGAAGTTCGTGAAAATCGATCAGCATCCCGTACTCATCGAGTTCTTCTCCGGCTACTGCCACCTCCACGAGCCAGGAATGGCCGTGCAAGCGCGTGCACCGCCCGGGATACCCCCACAAATGATGCGCTGCGTCAAAATGCCTGCGCACTGTCAGCTCGTACATTAATTTATCTTCCTCCGCTAAGTAGTATAACCAGAGCCCGGCCCCGGATCATTGACCAAGTTCCAGATCACTTATTCGATATCTATTTTACACATCGTTGCGTTTTAGATAATTACATATTCCATACTAACATTTTCGTCATCATTAAACAACTTCCTGCGCGCGGTAAAGCACAAAAAAAGCCCACTGCTTTTCCTCGTGAGCCTGGTTAAAACCACCAAATTGCTTGGACTACGCCTGTAAATACGCCGGTTCAAAAAGAAAAAGCCCTGGCTAAAGCAAAAGCGGGCATCAGCCTAAAATAAAAGAGATCCTAATGCACTAAACCCAAAGCCCGCCGGTAGCATTGGGCCGCTTCCTGTGGATTGCCCATTTCCTGGCAAAGGTTGCCTTTCAAAGCCCAGGCTTCTGTGCACTTCGGTTCACGGGCGATAATTCCGTCGCAAATCGCCAACGATTCCTGGCCACGGCCCAGTTTATGCAAACAAACAGCTTTATTCAACAGAACGTTTTTGCTCTGGGGAACAAGCTCTAAAGCGCGGTCGTAAAATTGGAGTGCCTCTTCGCTTCGACCCAAATCTTCCAGACAAAGCGCATAATTGTTATATATAACGGGGTCCCGCGGCAGGCAACGAAGAGCATTTTCATAACAGGCCAGCGCCTGTTTATATAATTTTAGACGGTGGTAGCAGGAGGCCAGGTTGGCCAGGATTACCCCGTCCCCCGGCGACATCTCCTTAGCCAGTTCATAGCAGGCGACCGCCTCTTCGTACTGCCCTAAAAAGGACAGGCTGAAGCCTTTATTATTCAACAATTCCACACTGTTTAAGCCCCCTGCCTGAGCCCGTTCGTAGTATTCCAAAGCTTCCCGATGATAACCCAGCTTGCTCAGCGCCAAGCCCAAATTAAAGCATAGGGCGGGGCTGGTTCCTTCCGTGGACAGAACCTGTCGAAATACGGTCAACGCTTCCTCCGACCGGCCCATTTCCAACAATTGAATCCCTATATCATTTAAAGAAGGTGCGCCTTGGGGGTAGCTAAAAATTTTCCATATCCCGGCAGGTCTTGGCTTCTGTCCCTCAAGCCCGCTTTGACTGTTGTCCCCTGATGCAGAAACTTCCTCCAGCTGGAGGTTGTTTTTCATTAAGCGCTGAACCTTCAAAGCCCGGTGATTAGCCCTCTTTAACCAGTAGAGGAGGCTGGTCCGGCCTTGCTCCCCGGCGGCCTTTCGCCAGTGCAAGATGGCCTGATCTACCTTGCCGCGCTTCAAACATAAACGCGTTGCGTGCAGGTGCAGGTCAGACCTCTGCGGAGCCGCCTGGACGGCCCGGTTGACCAGCCGCAAAGCCTGCTCTTCAGCCCCTAAAGCTTCTAAAATGCGGGCCCCGGCATGCCATAGACCGATCGCGATGCCTGTCCCCCTTAACGATGGCAACCGGTTCCACATAGAGATCGCTCCTCATTTCCAAAAATTTATATTTTTTATTCTCTGTTTCCTTTTGCCTTCCTGCTAAAATTTAGCAACTTTATTCCAACAAATCCCTTTTTGAAACGACATCTCTCCCAAAAAACCGAAGTCATATAATCCACCTTTCAATTCATAAATTTTATCAGACCGGAGGTGGACAAAAAATGTTTAAAAATGAAAAAATAGACAGGAAGCATTCTTTTAACCTGTTTCTCGTACTCACCGGCACAGCATACGGCGTGCTCTTTTATTTCCTGGGGAATTTTTTCACGGGAGTGATTTATTACTTTACTTCCCTATCCGAGGAAACTCTCCCCTGGTTGACGAGAGGCGTATATTTCTTTAGCGCGCTCACTGGGGCAGCAGTAGCCGCGGGTCGGGCCGGCGGTAAAGGATTATATTACGGCCTGGCCGTAGGCTGCCTTTTCTTTTTCCTGGTCTGGGGCCTGGGAGTAACCATTTGGCCGGTTGCGTCCTGGTCTGGTCCGTTGCTTTCAAAACTTTGGCTGGCTCTTGCGGCCGGGGCAGTTGGCGGCGTTCTGGGTGTCGCCGCGGCACCCTGATCAGGACAGGAACAACAAAAAAAGCAAGGTTATACCGCCTGCGCCCAGTAAAATCAAACCTAAATACAGACTGATCGGCACTCGCCTGGCCATCATTGACCGCTCCTTTTGTGAATCGCTCGGTTATCTTTCGATCATATCTTATGTGGCCATCAAATAAAGAGCAACCCCAGGCTTCGCCGCTATTAAAACAATATTTAAGGTAGCCGGTCCGGCTTCCGCCCTGGAATAACTGTCAAATGGCAAGCAAATGAAGAGCTTGCCTAAAGATTACTTTCCTTAAAGAAGCAAACCCTTGGGCGGGGGCTAAGTCCGGATAGGGCTACCTTAATAAAGCAAAGCGTTCCTATTTGCACCAAAAAGCAAGAAACAAGCGCTCTGGTGTTCCTTTACCGATGGAAAAACCTCAAAAGAATTGCCCGCACGAAGGAAGGCAGCTTTATAAAATAAACGCGCAAGTTTTTCACCCCTTTGCCTGGTTATTTGTATTATCTTATTGGTGCGCAACGAAAAAGGTGACCATCCGTCTTTTTATTTTTCAATGCTCTTTTTGCAACCACCTGGCCACGCACCGGCTGACGGCATAGATGTCGCCGCGAACGTGACTCTTCAGAGGCAACGAGTTTAAAAATTGCCTTCCATAACGTCTACTGATTATGCGATGATCGAGCACCACCACTACGCCGCGATCCCGCATGGTGCGGATAAGCCGCCCGAACCCTTGCTTAAAGCGGAGCACAGCCTGAGGCAGACTGAAATGACGGAAGCCGTCCTTGCCCCGGCGGGCCAAATCTTCCAGACGGGCCTCAACTACCGGTATGCTGGGAACTCCAAAAGGCAGCTTGACGATTACGACGCAAGAGAGCGCTTCGCCAGGGATATCGACCCCTTCCCAAAAGCTGGCGGCGCCCAGCAATACCGACCGTTCATGCGTGCGGAACTCCTCAATTAAGCGGAACCGGTTCCCGTTAATGTTGTGACCCAGCAGGTAAATATCTGTTTCTTCGCAAAAACTTTTCAAGCGATGGTAAGTTTCCTGCAGGGCGCGGTGGGAAGTAAAAAGAACCAGCGTTTTCCCCTGCACGACCTGGATTAAGTAGGCTATCACAGCCACCAAAGCCCCAAAATATTCCTCGTCCGGCACCTCTCCCTGAAGGGGAACATCCTTAACCACACATAACAACGACTGATCGTCATACCTGAACGGGGAGTCCACCATCACTCTGATTAGCCTTTCGGCAGGGAGTAAATCAAGGCCCACCCGCTCCATAAAATGCGCAAAGTCGCCTTCTACGGACAAAGTGGCGGAGGTCAAAATAACTGTTTCTTTTGGCTCCAAAAGGTGTTCGTAGATAATTCCGCCCACATAAATGGGCGCCGCGCATAGGCTTAAACTTGCCGAGCCTTCCGTTAAGGAAGCTTCGCTCCAGTAAACGTAATTTTCCTCTTTTCTGCTCAGAATAAAATTAAAACGGGCTACCAAATCCTTGCCGGCAGTGAACTGCCCCAGTGCCTCACCGTAGTAACTCTTCCACCCCACCTCCACAGAAAACCATTCTTCCAGCATATTCACTATCTTTTGCAGCTGATCCAGAAGAGAAGCGCACAAGAACGATAAATTGGCATACTCCGTTTCCAAAAGGAAGTTCTCGTTTCCTTCTTTTGGCAGGCGCAATGTCCAGCGCCCCGTTTCCTGTCCCCCCGGGGCGCCACAGCGGGCCACAACCAGGTTAAACAACACTTTAAAGAAAAGGTCCGCTCCCTCGGCCGCTTTTTGCCGCTCCTCCTGGGCTTTATTTAAGATGTCCCGCCAGGAAGATAAATCGCCAGCAGGAGGAGGAATTATTCCCGCCAAGCGGGAAAGCAGCCTGCCCACCGCACCCAGCCAGCGTTTAAACTGTGACCAGGTGACCTGTGCGCCGAGCTGATCCGTGGCCACGTCCTCCAAATGGTGGGCTTCATCGATGATCAAAGGTCCGTAAGCGGGCAGAAGCCTGTTTTCAGCGCGCAAATCAGAAAAGAGCAGCGAATGGTTGGTAATGATCAGATTAGCCGCTTCCGCCGCTTTGCGCGCCCTGGTCACATAACAGGCCTTTTTTTGCCACTGGCAATGCGCCCCCAGGCAACCCTCGCTATCCGCACAGACCATAAGCCATAACTCCTGCTCCCGCAGATTAAGATTAAGCTCCGCCCTATCCCCGGTTTTTGTTTTTACCGCCCAGACCAGCAGTCGGGCCCAGAAGGCCGCCTCTTCGGCGGACCAGTTGCCGGCTGTCAAGGTATTCAGCCAGCGCCGCAGACAAAGATAATTTTGCCGCCCTTTGATTAATACCGCCCGGCACAACCACTCCAGGGCCCCAATTATTTCCGGAACATCCTTCTGCCACAACTGCCCCTGTAGATTAATTGTATAAGTGGCCACCACCACTCGCTCGCCGTTGATCAGAGCGTGATAAATGGCAGGGATAAGATAAGCCATGGATTTTCCCGTACCCGTCCCGGCTTCCATTAAGAGATGTTTTTTCTCGCCCAGTGCCTGTAAAACCGCCTTCACCATTTCTATTTGCTGCGGCCTGTACTCATAATTTTCCAACCGGGCGGCTAAAAGCCCCCCTGGAGCAAGCAGGGACGGGAGATCACCGGCACTTACGGAAAGTTTTTTTTCTTTTGCGCCCACCGGTTCTTCGCGAAAGTCTTGCTCCGGTGGGCTAAAAAACAGGGGGCCGGCAATTTTTGTATCCACCGCATCGCGGGCCACCTGCTGGATCAGCGCAGACAACGGGCCGGCCCAGGGCGAAGCCGCCCTTTGCAAAAAAGCCTGCAGGTACAATAAAATTTGCGCGTCAAGCCCGCGCAAAGCGGTCAACAACTCGTGGTAGAGCGCCGCCGTAGCCAGGGCATCGGATAAAGCACGGTGCTCCTTTTTATTCTCGATACCCAGAAAGCGGCACAAATCCCCTAAGCGATACCCCGGCGAAAAAGGGAAAACGATCCGGGCCAGCTCAAGAGTATCGTAGACGGGGTTTTTCAGCCTGCCCGCCGCCGCTTCCAAAAAATCCTTATCAAAACCAACGTTGTGGCCGACCAGCGGGTAATTGCGCAAAAAATCCAAAACCCGGGGCAAAACTTCGCCGAGTTCAGGACTTTCTTTTAACTGGTCGTCAGCAAGCCCGGTGAGGCGGCGAATACCAACCGGCAGCTTTTCTTTGGGGCGGACCAGGCTATGAAAAGTTTCCTTGACCTGGCCGTCCTCTACCCGCACCAGGCCGAGTTCAATTATCTCGTGCTGCCGGGGAGATAGTCCCGTCGTTTCCAAATCGCAGACCACAAAGGCGTTTAACATTCCGGCACCTCGTCACACGGCAAAGGGGTAAAATAAACCTGCATTCATTTTTCGCCGGCGGCACGACAAATCCTTCCAAGCGACAACTGTTTTATGTTTTTGTGCCCTGTTGGATCCTTTTTAATTTTTCTTCCACTATGTTTTGAACGAGGGTGCCAAGAGGCTGCAAAATGGCCTGCAAGTCAATCTGCTCTTTAGAGTCCCGCTTGTCCTCCCGCTTATCTCCCGGGTCTTTTTCACCTTCCTCCTGGATATCTTTTGCGCGCAACCTTCCCGCGGATTCTAAAGACAACTGCAAGTTGGTGGCCAGGGCGTCCAGCGCGCGGGAAGCCAGTTTCGCGCGGCCGGCAATTTTCATCAAAGTGTCTTCCAGCACCGGGGGAGGCGCTTTCTTTGCCACCCGTTTCTCTTCTTCCGGCTGCGTCAGGCGATTGATCCGGGCGATTAGGCGCTCCATTTTTTCATTTAAGGCGGATTTGCGCTTTAAAACGGACTCAATTTGGGAAAGCATCTCTTCCAGCTTCTCCAGAGAAGCGATCGTTTTTTCTATTTGTTCGATCTCTTCTTGGGCGGGTACGTCCAGCTCCTTTATTTTTTCTTCCAGCGCGTCCAGCCACTCCTGAACTTCCATAAGTCACCTTCCTTCCAAGTTAATTTTAGTATTATTTATGTGCGAACCGGATAAGTATGCCTTATCTTTTTGGAGCAAAAGAAGCGATACCGACATACGCTGATCATAGATGAAAAATTGGAGGAGGCGATTTTAAATAATGCCCTTACCCGGACTCGATCTGGAAAATTTGCCGGAACCGGTACGCAACTTGCTGCAAAACATCAACCCCGACGCCCTGGCGCAACTGGCCGCCGTAATGGACCCGCGTACGGTCATGGGGTTCCTCAACAATACCCTGGGCGCCCTGCGCCAATCAATGAAACCAGAAGACGCAGCACTTTTTGACCAGGTCCTGCAGTCGATCCTGCAGGCCATGCAGGGGCAAAAGAAATAAACGAAAAATACAAAAACACCCCGGCTAATACGACATAAAAGGCCGGGGTGTTTGTTTTGAAAAATAATTCCTTAAAGAAGGCTAACTTTTTTCAAAGGCAACTGCCTTATCCACCCTGACCACCCCGGCGCCCTGCTCGTCATCGCCGTACAAAGGCAATTTTTCCGCAGACGCCTGCAGCATTTTTAAAATCTGCTCGTGGCGCGCCTGCCTGAAGAGGCGCTTGATCACGGCGACTGCTCCCGTTACGTACGCGGCAGCCATGGAAGTGCCGCTCATGCTTCTGAAAAACCCTTTCAGGGCAGTGGAAAAAATATTGGCGCCGGGCGCTACCAGGTTTAGCTCCGGACCCCGGCTGGTAAAAAAAGCGATCCGGTCAAATTCGTCAATGGCCCCCACGGCAATCACTTCCGGATAAGCGGCAGGATAATCTACGGACTGGTAAGTGCCGTCGTTGCCCGCCGCGGCAACTACAATTTTTCCGGCGGCGACGACCCTTTTAATGGCCTGGTGGAGAGCCGGGCTGGGCTGATCGGAGCCAAAACTAAGGTTGATAATTTCTATCCCATTTCGCACACACCAGTCCAGCCCGCGGATGACGTCGGAAAAATATCCATAGCCGCAGGAGTTCAAAATTTTCACCGCGTAAAGATGGGCTCCGGGAGATGCTCCCGTCACGCCAAAATTGTTATCAACGGCAGCGATGATCCCGGCGACGTGAGTTCCGTGACCGTTATCGTCCAGCGGCAAACTCTTTGGTGCAAGCAAATTTACTCCGCCCTTAAAATTATCCTTTAAATCAGGGTGGGCGATTTCCATACCAGTATCTAAAACTCCTACTTTTACCCCTTCCCCCCGGGAAGCAGGCCAGGCTTCTCTTGCTCCAATGCGCTGGACCCCCCAGGGAATAAGCTGCCCGTCAAAAACCAGGGAGCTTTTCGATCTTTTAAAAACCGGGCGGAGCTTAACCTTCAGGTTATCTTCCATCGAAAGCAATTCTTCCAGCTCGGCCACTTTTTGCAAATGAGCGGACTGCTCGAAAAAACAAAGTGCGCCGTTGATCAGGGGAAGAGGCTCAACCCGGGAAGCCCCGTTTTGCAATAACAAGGTTTTGTACCGGGAAGACAGCTCACCTCGTTCAATCGCCGGTTCCTTAAAAACGATAATTTTTTGATGGGTCTTTGGAGATTTTATAATCTTCTTGCGCAGGATCATGAGGACACCCCTTGGTTCGCCACGAATCGGCATCATTAACTGCCAGCCTTTTGAGGAGTTCTCCCTAAAGACGAGGAGCGAAATTCTTCTACGGCCTGAGCAATCGAATCCATCATCGTCTGGACGCTGTTCGCGACCATTTCCATAATCTGGCCCACCGTCTTTGCACCGGCAATAAAGGTGCGAAAGGACTGTTCAAATTTCCTTTGGGACGGTTTTGCCTTCCTTCCAAACTCCAATTTTTCCAGCTGGGAAGCAAGGGTTTCCAGTTTATTGATTAACCTGGTTTCCTGGTTCCGGTGAAGCTCCAGATTGGCCGCCACCTCGGCCAGTTTATCCAGGCTGGCCGCTATTTTCGCGGCCTCTTCCACCCTGGCGCTGGTTTGTGCCTGGATCGCTTCCAAACGCTCAAGAAGGCGTTGCAAAACTTCTGCTAGTGAATTATTTGTTAAATCCTTCATGGCTCCCCCCACCCTTAAACGATTAATTTAGTTAAAGGGGCTACATGAAGAATGTAGCCCCTGGCCCAGACCGTAAACATCACGAGCGTTTTTTAGAAGGCTAAGATAAACAAGCCCACCAGAGTGACCAGCACGCCGGCGAAGAAAGCGCCAAACAGTCTGATCAACAACAGTCCGACCAGGATCAGAAATAAACCGGCAAAAACTTCCGTCGTCGTTGTCGCTTTCGTAGTAACCTCCCCTTGTTTTTCGAGCACATCGGCCATTTTTTAATTCCTCCTTTCGGGTGTGTTTTTACATTTTTCTTTCCATAGAAAGTTTCTGATTTAAAATATGTACTGGACAATGATCTTGTTACAAAAAAAGAAGCTACCCGCTGAAGGTGGATAGCTTCGCCACAAGAACTTTTGATTACTTTTCCTTTGCTCTTTCCGTTACTTAGCTGGCTGGTTAGCCGGCACCGGCTTCCTTCTTGCTCCGCAGGTTGGAGTTGGCCACCACGTAGTCGAGGATGGAGGAGGCGGCAGTGTACGGATCAATTTTCCTGCGCGCCACTTTTTCCAGCAGGCCATTTACTTCCTCCGACAGCTTCATCTCTTTGCGCACCAGCTGCTGCCACTGGCGATCCAAAATTTCCAAGGTTTCCGAGCGCAGCCGTGCTTCCCGCCGTTTTTGAAAAAGGCCTTTTTCCATTAAGTAGGCGCGGTGCTTTTCAACCGCGGACAGCAAATCTTCCACACCGGCCCCGGTGACGGAAGAGGTTTTGATCACCGGCGGGCGCCAGGGCGTTTCGGCGGTGTGCAGGTCCAGCATCATCTCCACTTCTAAGGCCACTTTATCCGCGCCGGGGAGATCGCTTTTGTTGACCGCAAAGATATCGGCAATCTCCATAATCCCCGCTTTAATGGTTTGAATGGAGTCGCCTGCCCCGGGGGTAAGCACCACCACAACTGAATCGGCCACGTGCATAATATCCAGTTCCGCCTGGCCGACCCCGACCGTTTCCACAATTACCCAGTCAAAACCGAAAGCATCCATCGCCCGAACCACTTCTTTTGTTGTATTGGCCAACCCGCCCAGGCTCCCGCGCGTGCCCATGCTGCGGATGAAAACGCCTTGATCCACGGCATGCTCCTGCATGCGAATCCGGTCCCCCAGCAAAGCGCCCCCCGAAAACGGGCTGGTGGGGTCAACAGCCACAATCCCAACTTTTAAATCACGCCTGCGCAGTAAAAAAGTGAGGCGGTCTACCAGGGAACTTTTCCCTGCACCCGGCGATCCCGTTACACCCAGTATGTAGGCCCGGCCCGTTTGGGAAAAAATCTGGCGCATCAACTCATCGCGGCCGGACTCCTCATTTTCCAAAATAGAAATAAGCCTGGCCAGCGCTCGGTGTTCCCCGGCCCAAAACCGTTTCAGCAAATCCTGCACCCCCTGCACCTCCAAATCATGTTTGCGTCTCGCTCGATCGGCATTTGCTTACGAATTCTCCGTACGGCGGCAAATATCCTGCCGTCGCGCTCCAGATTCCAGATTATCAGAAAAATCTTAAACTACTGAATTGAAGGTTAAACTGTTATTATCCACAACCAAGCGGCAATGCAGCCAAATCAGCGCTTCTTCAAGGACGGCCCACCTACCTGTAACGCCCTTATTTGTCCGGTGGGGAATAAAATTTAACCACTGAGGGAAAAATCCTTTCAATTAAAACAAAGTCCGCTATAATAAAAATTAACAAGCCTGATTACAACCTAATCTCCTCTCCCTTTCTCCGCTGTATCGGAAAAAGATACAGCTTTTTCTTTTTCCTTCATTTCTTCAATATATTTCTCAGCTGCCACGGCAGCAATGGCGCCGTCGGCCACCGCGGTAACCACCTGGCGCAGCAGCTTTTTGCGCACATCCCCGGCAGCAAACAGGCCCGGGCAGCTGGTGCGCATGTTCTCATCGGCAAGGACGTATCCGTGCGCATCCAGCTCCGCCAGTTCTTCCACCAGGCGCGAGGCAGGCTGCTGACCGACGTAAATAAAAACACCGTCCACGCTCAAAGCGCGGGTTTCTCCCGTGCGTACATTTTTAACGCGAAGGCCTTCCACGGTTGACTTCCCCTGGATTTCCTCCACCACAGTATTCCAGACAAACTCAATTTGGGGATTTTCCATGGCCCTCTGTTGAACAACTTTCGTTGCCCGCAGTTCGTCGCGGCGGTGAATAACCAGCACTTTGCGGGCAAACCTGGTTAAAAAGATGGCTTCTTCCACGGCGGCGTCTCCGCCCCCCACTACGGCCACCGTTTTTCCCCGGAAAAAGGCTCCGTCGCAGGTGGCGCAATAGGAAACCCCCCGCCCCCGCAGCTCCTCTTCCCCGGGAACGTTCAGCAGTTGCGGCTCCGCGCCCGTGGCCAGGATCACTGCCCTGCCCTGGAAAACACCATCTTCCGTGCGCACGGTAAAATATCGATCGGAACAGCTTATTTGTTCTACGTGCGTGTTTTTTATTTCCAGCCCAAACCGCTGCGCCTGAGCAACCATCAGGCCAGCCAACTCGGGGCCCCCGATACCTTCGGGAAAGCCCGGGTAATTCTCAATTACTTCCGTAGTGGCCGCCAGCCCGCCGGGCATCCCCCTTTCCAAAAGAAGCACATCCAGCCGGGCGCGGCCGGCGTAAATCCCCGCGGCCAGGCCTGCCGGCCCCCCGCCCACAATAATTAAGTCCCGCAAAACGATTGCCCCCGTTTACTTAAAGATATTTACCCTGATCTTAGTAAATCCCGCCGGCCCCGTCAAGTAACCCGGCTTAAAAATTGACCCGACACCTCAAAAAGCTTTTTTAAGTAAATAGCGATAAGTCCCCCAGCGCCGCCTTCGCCCATCTTTGGCGGCGATAATAATCCACTTCTAGCGCTGCTGGGCACTGCCCGACTTCTCCTAAAACACCCTCCACGCCCAATTCTTTTTCTTCGTCCGGGTTGCTTAAAGGGCGAACGGTTAATCCTAAGACGAATTTATCCCCGGTGATGCTAACCGTTTCGTAACCACTGGCCTGGTCAGATTGGAATGAGATTGTCGAAAAACCCCCTGATGAACAAGGGCGGCGTTCGTCCCATGAGGAGCGACTTGGCACAAAGGCCGGTAACGAAACACGGCGCACCCGAGGTAAACGAACCGGCAGCGTAAATCCAGCGCGAAGGGGTCTTGCGCAGCGCTGCTGTGGTTCGCGTGCCTCAAGGCAAGCCGATGTTCCGTCGGCCTTAAAGCACCGGAGCGACGAAGGGACGAACGCCGCCCCTAGGAAGCTTTTTCGACAGGCTCTGGAGGCGTTCTTTACTTTCTCAACGATCACCACCCAATTTCTGTGCAAAATATTATTTAAGTGAGCAAAGAAGAAAAAATATTCTAACAGTAAATTTGCTTACTTCGGCGGGATTTTATACCGGCAGTGGAATTTTCTGCAGCGCTTTGTTAAAATATAATCTTAACTAGGAAAGGATCGGTGTTCATGGCTAATTCCATCTGGCTCTACCGCCTTTACGACGTGGCTGAAGAAATCCAGCTTTCCCGGGTAGAAAAAATCCTCGCGGAAAGCAAGCCGACTGCCAGGTTAAAACTCTCCCGGATTCGCTCCAAATCCATCCACATTCCCAATCCGCCGGTCACCGTGGAACTGGGTGAAGAAAGGATAGTTCTTCTCAATAAACGCTACCCGGCAAAATTTACCGCGAAAGTATACGACCTGGGCGTGATCAGCATTATTATGCGCCTTATTCTGCCCAACCATTGCCCGTATGAGCAGGTCCGGGAGCTGGCGGTATACCTCCCCGATACCAAAGAACTGGAGCACCTTTTTATAGGCAAGCGGGACGAAGTAAGAGAAGCGCTAGCCCCAACAATGATTAAATCGGGCTACCGGGGATTTGAAGAAGATTATCTGATTTTTTACTTCACCCATTGGAATAAAGAATGGGACCCGGTTCCTCTTCTGCTGGGGGAAGATGAACCCGTCAGCCAGCAGGTACGTAAAGAGACGCTCCAGCACACATTTACGTATGGAGAGAAAGACCTGACGATCATTACCTGGGGCTCCGCGCTGGTTTACGATCCCACGGGAAGTTACGACATTCCCGACCTGCTGGAATTCGCCCTTACCCAGCTGCTGGAACTGCGGTACTACGACAGCGTCTTAAGTGAAGAAATGGCCAAAATGTACGACGCCATCGAAGAAGCGGAAGCGGTCACCCAGTTCAGGCGCCTCCGGCAGTACCGGCAGATCATGAACAAACTGATGGAACTGGTAGTGGAAATCAACGAGATCACGGAAAAGATCCAGAATTCTTTAAAAGTTACCGAAGACGTCTTTTACGCCCGAATATACGGCGCCGCCCTTTCCATTTTCCGCACCAAGGCCTGGATGGAGAGCATTCAACAAAAAAGCTCGGTAATCATGCAAAATTACTCTTTTTTAAGCAACCGGCTGGTAAACCAGCAGTCAATGCTGCTGGAACTTGCCATCGTGCTCCTTTTTGTCCTGGAGATCGTCCTGACACTCTCTGGCTTTTTCCACTAGGATGATCTTTTATAGAAAAAAGGGAAGGAATTATTCGCGAAGGAACAGAATTAAAAAAATATAGGTGTAAATGATGTAAATAAAGGAAAAAGAGGAAAGAAAAAAGAGGAAGGAAAGGAGGGCAGAAAAATGGCCCCTGATCTGGAGAACCTGAAAGTTTTTTTGTACAACCTGCAGGGTAAAACGGTCCCTGAGATCAGCCAGGCCTGCGCCAATAAAATAAGAAGCATGGAGGTGGCGGGCAGCCCGGACCAGGTCTTCACCGAGCACCTGAAATCAATTATTTTACTCATCAGGCACCTGCGCAGGCCGGCGGCGGCAAAGGACGAAGAAATGCGCCGGTATCTGGTTAATTTCTTCACCCAGGTACAGGAATACGACCGCCGGGCCAGGCACCTCGTAGAAGTGCTGAAAAAATAGTTACCCTAAAAAAGGCAGTCCAATAATCAGGCCCGCAATCAGATAAAGAACCGCCGGGCCGGCGACAAAAATGAAGCACTTTAAACCCCGCTCGCTAACGCTGGCCGCATCGGAACGCTCCTTGACGTTGCGGTGAACGGCTTCTACCTTCACTGCTTTCCTCTCCTTTCCCTATTAATCACCTTCTTTTATCTTACTTTTTTATCTTAGTCAATTTTATCTCTTCTGTAAAGCCTCTCTTCATTCCCGGCAAGCGTTATTTTTTTCTTTTCAAAACCAGCTTAAACCTCCTTTTTATCTTTTTCGGTTATAATTTTTACCTTTTCCTAATATCTTGCTAATAAATACCTTCTCAGGTATATTCTCTTACACCAGGCAGGTGATGCAGGGATGCTCATCCAAAAACATTTTTCCGTTAGCCAGCTCGATTTCCCGCTCCAGAAAGCAATTCAGCTGATCGAAGGTTACTGGGCAGATTTCAACCCGCCCAGGGTAGTGGTGGGCGGCAGCCTGAACACAGGAAAGACAACCCTGGTGAACAGCCTGCTCCAAGAAGACACTTTGTTTCCGGTAAATAACACTCCCTGCCCGGTCATTTTTACCTACGGGCTAAAATTTACCGCCCGGATCTGGAGAAAAGGCCGCTTTTGGTTGACTCTCGACCCGCGGGAGTTAAGTTACTTTCTTAAACAGAAAACTGATCAGAAAAAGCCGGAAAAAGTAGAGGTAACTCTTCACCATAACCTGCTCAGGTTATGCTCCATCATCGACACACCGGGGGTGGACTCCCCATCCTGGGATCAATCAACTGCCGAACAAATATTTTCCGGCGCCGGACAAATCATTTACCTTTTTCATCAGCGCGGCATCCAGATCTACGACCGGCACTTTTTGCAAAGATTAAAGGAACTCCTCGGCCAGAACAGCTACAAAGTGTTTTCTTTCTGGTTAAATTGCAACGCGGGCCGGCCGGACGGTACTTCCCTGGCCAGCACCAGAGCTGTCTTAAGAGATTTATTCGGCGCGGAAGTAACCGTCCATACCCTGAATACGTATGTCCGGGCAAGTGTAAGCGCTCTGGCCGGTTTTTTACAGGAAAAACTTATTGACCAGCTTCTTTTCCAGATGGAAGCGCGCTTACGCCGGGAAGATTCTTTGCTGCCGCAAATGCTGGCGAAATTGTCCGCCCTGGACGGGGAAACGGATTTTCTGCTCAACTTCTGGGCAGTCCAGGAAAAGGCCAGACGGCTCCTGGCCGGCAAGCAAGAAATAAATGCCCTTCATGAGCTGCGCAAACAAAAAAGGGTAAGCATCGTCCTGGAGGAAAACAACCGCCGCAATCTTCAAAATGCCCAGCTTCCTCTGGCAACCCGCGCTCAAACCGGGGAAAAGGCGGGCCCGCCGAAATATCTTTGCAGTGCCCCGGAACACCCGGACAGCAAGCCGACCCTCACGCGCAAATGCACCGTCACTGCGTGGGGGCCATTTTCCGCTGGGAAATCCACATTTTTCAACGCCGTGATGAAAGAAGCTGTTTTGCCGGCGGAAGATAAGCCGACGACCAGTTACCTGACGCGCCTGCATTACGGACCCGAAAAAATTGCCGTGGTCAGCTTTCCCAGACAATATACATTCTTCCTCGCGGAACGAGCGAGGGGTAAACTAAATTTAAAGAGGGAGGAAATGAACGCCTTAAGCCATTACCTGTCCGAGGAACCAGCCCCCCTGGAAATAAGCGCGATCGAGGCTGCCGTTGACGGGAGATACCGGAAAGTAAACAGGCAAGAACTGATGAACAGGCTTAAGGAAACTAAAGCCCTTTGCTTATCGCCTTATTTACAAAAAAAGAGGGCGCTTCTGGACCGGGAGGCGCCTCTTCAAAAAAATGGCGCAGTTACAGCAGTAAGGCTCACTTTTAAAAACGCGGCCCGGGTAACCTACCGCCTGGAATGGGAGAAGGAGGACTTTCATCGCCTGGTTACGGGGCCGGCAAACCTTTTTATCGAAGCGGTAGACATTTATTACCCGGCGGAGCTTTTTAAAACGGCTACTTTTCTCGATACACCGGGCATCGACTCGGTTTTTGCGCACCACCGCCAGACCTGCCTGCAGGCGCTGGCCGAAAGCGACCTTCTGTTGGTCTTCATTCACGGCAAACAGCTCATGTCTGCAGCTTACCAAAAAGAATGCCTGGAAAATATTGCCGGCCGGGCGGGTGACCTGATCAAGTCGGGCAGGGTCCTCTTTTTAATCAATTTTGCAGACACCTTGACTGCCGTGGAACGGGAAAGGGCGGCCAACTTTGTTCGCCGGCAGCTCACCCCTTTCCTCCAAAACCCGCCGCTGTTTTTGATCTCCTCTCTAGCCGCTATAAACGGCCAGGACAGCAACTTTGCAAAAGTTTTGCGCCGTATTGAGGAGATCATCGCCGCCAGGGAAATCTGCCGGGGAGCCTGACGGCGTTTTAGCGGCAAGAAACAAAGAAGCGGTGATAAAACGCATTGATTGACGAAAACAAAGGGGGGTTTGGTAAAAATGGAAAACGCCAGGCTCGTAGAGGAAAAGCTGAAAAGAATTATCCGCGAAGTAAGCGCGGGCACGGGCACGGAAATGAAGCGGGACCTGGTCGCGGAACTGGAAAAGGGAATCGGCCAGATTGTCCAGCAGGAAATGGTTACCATGCTCAAGCTCATCCGGCGCGCTCTAAACGAAATTTAAATACGGGGGGAAGGAAATGAAAGAGGAAACCATTCAAGAATTAATCAAAGAAGTGCTGGCGGGGTTGAAAAACAAAATGATCCAGCCCATCAGGGAAGAAAATAAAGAACTGGCCTCAGCCATTGCGTCCCTGGAGGAAAAAATAGCCTACCTCGAACAAAAGATCGAAGCAAGTCCCGTAGCAATGCTTGCTGCCCTGCGCGACGCCATCAACAACGTCAAAGGAGAGGATTCCGATCATGAGCGGGCCAGCTGAAAAAGCCGCCGCAGTAAAGGCATTGGCCGGAGCCATTCAGGAAAAACTCGTCGTCCCCACGGAACAACGCTTTCAGCAGGTGGAATTGCGCTTAAGTCACCTGGAAAGGCGACTGCGTATCTTTTGTTGCGGCCTCGCCGGAACCGCTGCCCTGGCTCTGATCCTGGCGGCTTACGGTTTACTGCGCTAGAACGCGGTGAAAAGAAGGAGTCTGGCTATCTAAAGAGAACTACAAAAATATGTACCCGCAAACCCACGTCTTTTTTGCCGAGAAAGTTTTTGGATTCATTTCGGACGCCCTTGCGCTGGGGAGCATTTTCCCCGACATCGCCGGGGGCGTCTGTCCCCGCCGGCAGGACAGCCACGGCCGGGGCGCCGAGTTACTGGCCGCCTCCCGGGACGATGAAGACCTTTTTAACTTCGCGCGGGGGGTCATAACCCACGGCACCGACCCCAAGGGCATCGACTATTACGGGGACGAGAAATACCTTTCCTTTGAAAAGGGTTACTGCTTCGAAAAAGGCCGCACCCTGGTGGAAGAAACCATTCAGGCCTGCCACCTGCCGCCGGAAATGGGCTGGTGGAAAGCGCACAACATCATCGAAATGGGTATCGAGCTCCGCATAGGTAGCCAAAGCCCTTACGGCGAGATCCTGTCCAAAACTTTTGCCAACGTCCGGTTAATCGAGAAAATCTGCAAACAGGCGGGGCGTTTTTACCGCCAGGACCCGGCTGTTTTTTTCCAGCGGGTACGCAACTTTGCCAATTATATTGATACTTCCCGGGTCAGCGCCCGCAGCCTGGCCGCTTGCTACGACGTGCAAATGTTTACCCGGCACCGCCTGCACATAGACGTAGACCGGGTGGCCAGGTTAATCTTAAAGGCGGCGGAAATAGTTTCCGAAGATTTCAACGAATTTTTACACTATGCCTTGCGCGATGTACAAAAGACATTTGCCCATTTAAAAGCCCTGCCCACAGCCACTGAATAAGGCGAGACTTAACCTCTCCTGCTTCCTTTTTGCTTTTTTGCCCTCCCTTAACTTGCGTTTTTTTAAGGCAAATTTAAAACAATCACCCTTGGCACGCCGGGTGCGAACCAGGGGTCTTTTCTTGGGGGGCACAAGCCAAAATGCTTTCACCTGAACAGGCCGTTTTTAACCTGGGAATAATCGTTGTGCTCGCTCTTGTCTTTGATTTTATTAACGGCTTCCACGATACGGCCAACGCTGTGGCCACCGCCATCGCCACCGGCGCCCTGGCTCCCCGGCAGGCCGTGCTCATCGCCGCAGTAATGAATTTTTTGGGCGCGCTCGTCTTCACCGGCGTCGCCCAAAATATTGCGGGCAATCTTCTTCACCCTTTAAATCCGGAGCAAGGGCTAAAGGTCATCATGGCCGCGCTGGTTTCTGCCAGCGCCTGGAACCTGGCAACCTGGCGCTTTGGGCTGCCCAGCAGTTCCTCACACGCCCTGATCGGCTCGCTCGCCGGGGCGGCTTACACGGCAGCCGGAAATCAGGGCATCGATTATGACGGGTTTACAGGTGCGTTCCTGGCCCTGGTTATTTCTCCCCCCCTTGCTTTTTTGACGGGCTTTTGCGTGATGAACATTTTTTACGTCTTGTTTCATTGGCAAATTCTATCCCGTTCGAACCGGCGCTTTCCTTTGCTCCAGAGAATCGCCGCCGCCTTCCAGGCGTTTGGCCACGGCAGCAACGACGCTCAAAAAACCATGGGCATAATCACCCTGGCTCTAATCATCGCGGGACGCCAGGAATCACTCCAGGTGCCCCTTTGGGTGAAAACGGCCTCCGCCGTTACGATCGCCCTGGGCACATCCGCCGGAGGCTGGCGAATTATCAGAACCGTCGCCACCGGCATCACCAAACTGGCGCCGGCCAGCGGTTTTGCCGCCGACTTAAGCTCGGCGCTGACCATTTTTTCCGCCACCGTCCTGCATTTGCCGGTGAGCACCACGCACGTGATTTCCTCGGCCATCACCGGGGTGGGCGCCGCCGGGGGAAGGCACACCGTGAAGTGGCCGACGGTAGCCAGAATGCTGGCGGCCTGGACGCTCACCCTGCCGCTGACCACTGTGCTGGGCTCGTTTTGTTATCTTTTGCTCCGGTAAAAAAGACCAGACAACCTGGCACAAATTACAGATTGACAATTTGCTAATGATTATTTATACTCTCAATCATACGCTATGATCGACTTTCTGTCGCAGTGGAGGTGAAGACCATGGCGTTTTTTCTTTGGTTTAAACAAAAAGAAAAGGCCCTGCGGGCATTGACCATCATCCTGGCGGCAGTCATGTTTATTCCCATCCTGCTGTTATTTTGGGCCGGTCAACCGGAACCAAAAATGGTCGCCGGGCCGGGTAACCAGGTGCAATCCTCCCGGGGAGTTTCCATCGGCAGGGAAGATTTGATCTTGATGGCCAGGGTCATTGAAGGTGAGGCGGCAGACGAACCCTACCAGGGCAAAGTGGCGGTGGGTGCAGTAATTGTCAACCGGATGAAAAGTCCCGACTTTCCCCAATCGGTGGCCGGCGTGGTTTTTGAGCCGGACGCTTTCGAGGCGGTAACCAACGGCCAGTACACCCGGCCGCTGACACCGGAATCCATCCGGGCGGCTCAAGAGGCCATGAAAGGGATAGATCCCACCAGCGGTGCTCTTTATTACTGGAACCCGGCCAAAGCAACCAGCACCTGGGTGTGGTCCCGGCCAATTGTGACCAAAATAGGAAACCATGTTTTCGCCAGGTAAAGAAAAGGGAGTTTCGTCTTCTCCAATATGAGGAATCCCGACCAATGAATATACGTAGGATCAGTTTGTGTCGGGAGCGAGCCAAACAATCCCAGCCCGATGGAAAAGAACGGCAAAACGCTATTCCGGGGGAGCAAAGTAAAAAAGAAAAAAGCTTTTTCCGTTCGTGTATGTTCTTTCTACCCGGTGCTCATGCTAAATAGCAACCGGGTTTTTTCTTCATTTCGGGAAACTTAAGCAAAACAGGAGGTTACCGCTTTGGAAATCGGCCTGATCGGTCTGGGCAAAATGGGTTTTAACCTGGCCCTGAACATGGCAGAAAAAGGGCACCGGGTGGTTGCTTACAACCGTTCCCCGGAAAAAACGAAAAAGGCGGAAGCCCAGGGGATCACCGGGGCTTACACCCTACCGGAACTGGCCGCTAAACTGGCCCCGCCGCGAGTGGTCTGGCTGATGCTCCCCGCTGGTGCGCCCGTGGATGAAATACTGACCGCCCTGGTTCCCTTCCTGGCGGCGCAGGACACGGTCATTGACGGGGGCAATTCTCATTACCACGACTCGCTGCGCCGGGCGCAAGAGCTGCAGGCAAAGGGAATCAATTTCGTCGATGCGGGTACCAGCGGGGGCACCGCCGGGGCGCGTCACGGTGCCTGCCTGATGATAGGCGCTGACGACGAAATTTTTGCCCACCTGGAACCTCTTTTCAAAGAGATCAGCGTTCCCGGGGGGTACCTTCATACCGGCCCGCCCGGAAGTGGCCACTTTGTAAAAATGATCCACAATGGAATCGAATACGGAATGCTCCAGGCCATCGGGGAAGGCTTGGAAATTTTGGCCCGCGGTCCTTTTGCGTTAAACTTAACAGAAATCGCCCGCGTTTGGAGCCACGGTTCAGTAATTCGCGGCTGGCTTATGGAATTGACCGCAAGGGCCCTGGCCAAAGATCCGCACCTGGAAAAAATTAAAGGAATCGTCCATTCCTCTGGGGAAGGTTTATGGGCGGTCGAAACTGCCCTGGCCCTGGGGGTGCCGGCTCCGGTTACCGCTGCCGCCCTTTTCATGCGCTACCGTTCGGAACAGGAAGATAGTTTTGCCGGCAAAGTAGTGGCGGCACTGCGTCACGAGTTCGGCGGCCACGAAGTAGTAAATACAGGGATTAGGGATTAAGGGATTGGGCGATTGGCAGAAACTTTTTGGTGAGCGTTCTGTTTTTATTTATATTTGCAGCTATTCAATAAACCCGCTGGGGCATGGCGATGTCCCCGCTCACTTGGGTGCTGCGTCTTTGTGTCTTGGCGGTGAGGAAATCTTTTTTGGCGGAGGAATTTAAAATTATGTCTGGACAAAACCCCGGCTGCATCCTGGTGATTTTTGGGGCCACCGGGGATCTGGCCCGGCGCAAGCTCTACCCGGCCCTCTACAGCCTTCACCAGAGGAACCTGTTGCCGGCTAATTTTGCCGTAGTGGGCCTGGCCCGGCGGGTAAAAACGCCCGAAGCTTTCCGGGAAGAACTTTTCCGGGATCTGCAGAAATACGCGCGCTTTCCGGTCACCGAAGAGAAAACGTGGCCAGACTTCGCCCGGCGCTTTTTTTACCTACCCCTCGACCTGCACGACCGCGCCGGGTTCAGCGGTTTACAAAAGCTGTTAAGCGCGCTGGACGAACGCTTTGCGGCGGCCGGCAACCGCCTCTTTTACCTGGCCGTGGCCCCAGACAATTTCGCTCCTGCCGCCGATAACCTGGCAGCGGCCGGATTAGCACCCAACCACCCCCCGGCCTGGCAACGGTTGCTCATTGAAAAACCTTTCGGTCGCGACCTGGCTTCGGCAAAAGATATAAACAGGAGAATCCGGAAAGTATTCCCTGAAGAGCACATTTACCGCATTGACCACTACCTGGGCAAAGAAATGATCCAGAATATCGCTGTCATCCGTTTTGCCAACGCTTTTTTTGAACCGCTCTGGAACAGAAGTTACGTCCACAACATGCAAATCACGGTCAGCGAGACGCTTGGCGTGGAAGAACGGGGCGCTTACTACGAAAAAGCAGGCGCCCTTGGGGATATGTTCCAAAACCATCTGTTGCAACTACTTACCCTGCTGGCCATGGAGCCTCCCGGCAGCCTCCGCTCCGCTGCGGTGCGGGCTGAAAAAATTAAGGTGCTGCGCACGTTGCAACCGCTAATTCCGGAATCCGTTCACGAAAATGTCGTCTTCGGACAGTACGGCCGGGGAATTATTAACGGCGTCCGGGTAGCGGGCTACCGGGAGGAAAAGGGGGTCAGCCCTTTTTCAAACACCGAAACCTTTCTGGCAGCGAAAGTGCACATCGCAAACTTGCGCTGGGCCGGCGTCCCCTTTTACCTACGGACAGGAAAAAGACTGGCGGTGAAGGGCACGGAAATATTCATCCAGTTTCGTTCCCTGCCGGAAGTGCTGTATTTTAAAGAATACGGTTCCCTGGCACCCAACCTGCTGGTCATCCGGGTCGATCCCTTAGAAGGGATTTATCTCCAGCTAAACGTAAAAAAACCGGGCGCGAAGGATTTGATTATTCCCATCACGCTGGATTTTTGCCAGAACTGCGCCCTGGACGCCAGTTCTCCCGAAGCTTACGAGCGCCTGCTGCTGGACGCACTGAAGGGCGATGCCACTCTGTTCACCAGCTGGGAGGAAGTTGCGCTGGCCTGGGAATTCGTCGAGCCAATTGCAGCCACCCGGGAAAAAAACGGCGCCCAATTTCCCAACTACGCGGCCGGCACCTGGGGACCGGCGGAGGCCAGGGAACTCCTGCGGCGCGACGGATTACGCTGGTGGCCGGTATGCGGGAAAAGAAAAGACGACCTTCCTGCCTGCTGGCAAAGTGCACAGACCGCAGTTACGCAAGCAACACCGCGGCATTTCCTCTACCGGGAGAAATGGGGGGAATCCCCGCTCCGAAAATATACGACATTTCGATGGCTATTTACCCGGGCATGACGGTCTATAAAAACAAAACCGAAAAGCAACCGGTGCTGCAGGTGGTTAAAGACGAAACGAAAGGAATCGTCGAAACCCGCTTATACCTGGATACCCACACCGGCACCCACGTGGATGCGCCCGGGCATGTTTTTCCCGGTGGACCAGGCGTAGAAAGCATCGAACCGGCCGATTTTTTCACCTTTTGCCGGGTACTGGACCTTACCGGCGTGCCGGAAAAAATAAGCCGCCGGGATTTGCTGGCGCACGCCATTCAACCAGGCGACTTTCTGCTTCTAAAAACTAAAAATTCCTGGCACGAAAATTTTGTCTTTGATTTTGTTTACCTCAGTGCCGAAGCGGCCGCTTACCTGGCGGATCTGGGAGTATGCGGAGTGGGCCTGGACGCCCTCGGGATCGAAAGGGACCAGCCCTGTTACCCCGCCCACCGCGCCCTGCTGGCGAAAAAAATTCTGCTGCTCGAAGGTCTGCGCTTGAAAGATGTTCCCGCCGGAGTTTATTTTTTAATTGTCGCTCCCCTAAAACTCACCGGCGTGGAAGCCGCCCCGGCCCGCGTCTTCTTGCTTGGACCAGGGAACCCTACCGGAACGAATCGTACTTCCCCCGCCGGGGAGCCATCAGCTTAATCAAAACCATGCCGGCTACAAAGCCCCCGACGTGCGCCCACCAGGCGACCGGGTTCGCCACACCCCCCAGGGAAAGCGTCCCGTTAAAAAGCTGCAGGACGAACCACAAGGCCAGGTAAATAACGGCGGGAACCTCCATCAGGGTCAAAAAGAAAAATACGGGCACCAGGGCGAGCACACGGGAGTTTGGAAAGATGATAAAATAACCGCCGAGAACCCCGGCGATGGCTCCGCTGGCTCCAATTACGGGCACCGGGGAAGTAGGGTTGGTTATGATGTGCACAATGCTCCCCACAATGCCCCCGAGCAAATAAAAAAATAAATAACGAAAGTGGCCGAGGCGGTCTTCCACGTTGTCGCCAAATATCCACAGGTACCACATGTTGCCGATGATGTGAAACCAGCCCCCGTGGATAAACATGGCGGAAATAAAGGGGAAAAATAAGGGTTCCAGGGGGGCTCCCGTTTTTACTAAATGTAAAACCTCGCTGGGAATGACGCCGTAAGTAAAATAAACTTCTTCCAGCTGACTTTCCGTAAGCCTGAGCCCGCAGAAAAAGACCAGCATGTTGACCGCTATGATCAGCCAGTTGACAAAAGGCTTCCGCCGCGGGCGCACACTATCCCGAATGGGAATCATCAATCTGCCCCCTTTGGGTAATGCTTAAGGGATCACTTTGTTCAGCGGGTATTCGATGATATCCTGGGCCCCGACCCGTTTTAGCGCCGGCACCAGGTCGCGAACCTTTTTTTCGTCCAGGATTACTTCCACGGCCACCCAGTCGCTATCCACCAGCTGGGAAACGGTGGGGTGTTTCATGGCCGGGAGAATTTCCAGCACGTGCTGAAGACGGTCCCCAGGAACATTCATCTTCAAGCCCACTTTCCTATCCGCCCGCAGCGCCCCCAGCAACAAGACGGCGAGGTTTTGGAGCTTTTCCCTCTTCCAGGGATCCGCCCAGGACCTTCTATTAGCGTGCAATCTGGGAGTGGATTCCAGGATGGTGGCAATCTCGCGCAGGTTGTTATCCCGAAGCGAGCTGCCTGTTTCGGTTAAATCGGCAATCGCGTCCACCAAATCGGGAACCTTTACCTCCGTAGCTCCGTAAGAAAACTCTACCGTCGCCCTGACCCCCCGCTCCGCTAAAAACTTCCGGGTAACGCGCACCAGTTCGGTGGCAATCCGCTTTCCCTCCAGGTCCGCAACCTCTTTTATCTCGCTGTCCCTGGCCACGGCCAGAACAAGCCGGACGGGCCGCAGCGAATGCTTGGAATAAACCAGCTCCGCCACTTCTACAACATCCGCTTCATTCTCCAGAATCCAGTCCAGGCCGCTCAATCCGGCGTCTAAAACGCCTTCGCTGACGTAGCGGGGGATCTCCTGGGCGCGCATGAGCACCGCTTCCAGTTCGGGATCATCAATGGTGGGATAATAGGAGCGGCCATTCACCGTCAGGTTAAAGCCCGCCCGCTTAAACAAAGCAAATGTAGCCTCCTGCAGGCTTCCTTTCGGCAGACCAAGCCTCAGCTTCATTACTTAAGCAAAAGCTCCCTTCGCAGCAATCTTCTCTAACAAGCTAAGTTAAGTCCTTGCTTTAGTATATTGTGGTTTTCATTTCGCTGTCAAGTTTTTAGGAAATGTATAATTCCCCTGGAAGAAGATCTAAACTAAGCAAAAAGGATGGTGCTGATGTCAAACCATCGGCGAAAAAAAATATCTCCACCCCTTTTTCTTTTCGCGATCTTGTTGCTTCTGTGGCCAATCTCTTCCGTTTGCGCCGGCCAGAAAAACGCCGGGGTCCAAAACACCGTTATTTTATGGACAGACAGCGCGAGGCTGAAAGCAATCACGCTGGTCAGCGTTACCCCGGGGCAAAAGCCCATCGGAATTGTCGCCATTCCCATTATTACCAAAATAGAAGAGAATCATCCCGCCACCCTCGAGGAACTATATAATCTCCAGGGCCGGCAGGGATTGATCGCTTATCTGCAAAAATCCTTCCGCGCTCCTATTAAAACTTATTTTTGCATCGATCAAAAAGCTCTCGTCCGGGCCAGCGAGCTCGTCGGCCCGATCACCATGTTTGGAAAAAAAACTACTTTGCTGGATGTATTCGAGGGCAGCTACGCCGAACAGCGTTGCGACCTGCAGGTGGAAATTCGGGCGCTGGCGCAAAAAATGCTGGAGCCGGAAATACTGGTCAAAATCCCGGCTTTAATCTGGCTCTTGACCGCCAACGTGGAGACCAACCTGGGACCTGCCCATCTCTTGGCTTTTTACCAGACCCTGCGCGGCGAAGGGCCGAACATTCTACGGAAAGAAGCGCTGCCGGGACGGGATTATCAAATCCGGGGCGCGAAATACCGGGAGGTTGCGCCGGAAGCCTGGGTCCAGGTTTTTCAAAGCGTTACCGGGGGAATAAAAAACCCAGGGTAAAAACCCTGGGTTGACCGGCAAGTTTTTCTGATCATGATTCCGAGGAATTTCTTAGAACAGGCCCAGCACTTTGCCCGTATTTACATCCACATCGATCCTCCGGAAAGCCGGGTCGGAACTGGTGCCGGGCATGAGGCTGATGGTGCCGGTCATCGGGCAAAGGAATTTAGCTCCGGCAAAGACCAGGACATCCCGAACCGGCAGGATCCAGCCTTTGGGCACCCCTTTAAGGTTCGGATCGTGGGAAAGGCTCAGGTGGGTTTTCACCATCATAGTGGCAAAGTCGGCAAACGCGGGATCGCTTTCAAACCGCTTGGCCTTGGCCTCCGCTTCCGGGGTCCAGGAAACGCCGTCCGCTCCGTAAACCTCCCTGGCAATAATTTCTACCCGCTGCCGCAGAGGCATCTCCAGCGGATAGAGGAACTTGAAGTCAACCTTCTCGTTGCAGGCGTCAATGACCGCGTCGGCCAGCTCTAAAGCGCCTTCGCCGCCTTTAAGCCAGTGCTCGGACAGCGCGCAACGGGCGCCGGCCTGTTCGGCGTAGCGGCGGACCATGGCGATCTCGTCTTTGGTGTCCGTGTAGAAGGCGTTGATGCAGACGACCGGGTTAATTCCCGCTTTTCTGACAATGCCGATGTGGTGCAGCAGGTTTGCAATGCCTTTCTCCAGCAGCTCCAGGTTTTCTTTGGTGTATTCGTCGGGCAGCGGCCGTCCGGGCACCACTTTGGGCCCGCCGCCATGCATTTTCAGGGCCCTGATCGTGGTCGTAATCACCGACACATTGGGAACGAGCCCGCTGAAGCGGCACTTCACGTTCCAGAACTTTTCAAAGCCGATGTCGGCGGCAAAGCCGCTCTCGGTGACGTGGTAGTCGAACATCTTCAGACCGATCCGGTCGGCGATAATTGAAGACTGGCCGATGGCGATATTGGCGAAGGGGCCGGCGTGGACCAGGACGGGCTGGTACTCCACCGTGCTGATCAGGGTCGGGTTAATGGTGTTGCGCATGAAGGCGCACATGGCGCCGGCCACTTCCAGGTCCGAAGTGGTTACCGGGTTCCCTTTCTTGTCGTAAGCTACGATGATTTTGCCCAGCCGCTCGCGCAGGTCTTTTAAATCCGTGGCCACAGCAAGAATGGCCATCAGCTCGGAGCTGACCGCAATCCCAAATTTGGATTGCATCATGTAGCCGTCCATTCTCCCGCCGATGCCGATGATAATGTTGCGCAGGGCCTGCGCGCAGAAGTCGATGATCCAGCCCATTTCCACATTGGTGGGGTCGATGTCCAGGCGCCTTAAATTGCGTTTGGCCAGCTCGGCGT
>DYES01000090.1 GCA_020725585.1 Desulfovirgula sp. | reverse complement strand
TCCCGGGGCCGCCAGGGAAAAACAACAAACGTTGAGGGGTCCGGCCGGAGGTACATATCGGATTCTTCAATCCGGACAAAACCTTCAATGGACGAACCATCAAACATCATTTCCCCTGCCAGAGCCTTGTCCAGCTGTTCAACTGTAATGGAAACATTTTTTAAAACCCCGAAAATATCGGTAAACTGCAGGCGGATAAACTTTACCCCTAATTCTTTAGCCATTTTTCGCACGTCATCAGCGCTTAGCTGCACCACTAAAATACCTCTCCTTTTTCATTTGGGGCAAACTTTACGAAAAAAGGCCCGATCACCAGGTTAAACAGGTAAAACCCGCAACTCACCCGGTGGTAAAGGCCCCTTTGCCCCAAACGGTACTCCCTTGTACCTTGAATTTAGTTGTTCCATAGCTAGTCAGTATTATAGCATATTATTTTAAAAAAGGAAGCCATTTTATGAAAAAAATTGTCGTGAAAAAAATACCCTTCCGCAACCCTTAGCGAGAAGGCTACGAAAGGGTGGAGGATGGAAAAAAAGTTTTTGCTTTGGGGAAAAGCCGGGAGGAAAAACCCGGGCCCGCCTGAAAAGCGAAAGCGCCTAAAATTTACCCAGGTACTGCTCTATCTCCCAAGGGCAGACCTGCGTCCTGTATTCGTCCCACTCTTTTTGCTTGGCTTCCCGGAAACGTTCGTAAATGTGTTCCCCCAGCGCGCCCTTGATCACCTCGTCGGCAGCCAGTTCTTTGAGCGCCTCCTCCAGGCTGGCCGGCAGGCTGCCGATGCCGAATTTGCACCGCTCTTCCGGACTTAACTCGTAAATGTTGAAATTGCACGGCGGCGGCGGTTCTATTTTCTTTTCTATTCCGTCGAGGCCGGCGGCCAGGCAGGCGGCGATGGCCAGGTACGGGTTGCAGGAAGGATCCGGGCATCTTAATTCGATGCGCGTAGAAGCGCCGCGCTTGGCGGGGACCCGGATGAGCGGGCTCCTGTTGCGCTCCGCCCAGGAGATGTACACCGGGGCCTCGTACCCTGGCACCAAACGTTTGTAGGAATTTACCGTGGGGCTGGTGACCGCGGCCAGGGCGCGGGCGTGCCTAAGCAGCCCCCCGATGTAGTAGCGCGCGATATCGCTCAAACCCAGCGGATCGTGGGGATCGTAAAAGACGTTCTGCCCGTCCCGGAAGAGGGACTGGTGCATGTGCATGCCGCTGCCGTTAATCCCGAAGATGGGCTTGGGCATAAAGGTGGCGTGCAGGCCGTGGCGCTGGGCAATGGTGCGCACCACAAACTTAAAGGTGATAATTTTGTCGGCCACATCCAGGGCGTCTGAATACTTAAAATCAATCTCGTGCTGGCCGGGCGCCACCTCGTGGTGGGATGCTTCGATTTCAAAGCCCATCTCCTCCAGGGTAAGCACCATTGAGCGCCGGGCGTTCTCGCCCATGTCCACCGGGCTTAAATCAAAATACCCCGCCCGGTCGTGGGTTCTCAATGTCGGCCTGCCCTCGCTGTCCGTGTAAAAAAGGAAAAATTCGCATTCCGGCCCCACGTTCATGGTGAAACCAAGGCGCTGCGCTCTGGCCAGCACCCTCTTCAGAGCGTTGCGCGGACAGCCCGCAAAAGGGGTCCCGTCCGGATTGTAGATGTCGCAGATCAGTCTTGCCACCGCGCCATCCCTGGGCCGCCAGGGAAAAACCACAAAAGTATTGGGGTCTGGACGCAAATACATATCCGATTCCTCAATGCGCACAAAGCCGTGAATGGAAGAGCCGTCGAACATGAGCTCGCCGTCCAGCGCCTTTTCCAGCTGCTCTACAGTGATGGCGACATTCTTTAACACACCTGTAATATCCGTGAACTGCAGGCGGATGAACTTAACCCCCAGCTCCCTGGCCCTGGCTAAAATTTCATTTTTGTCTGCGGACACATTAACCACTCCTCATCTGATATATTTAGTTCCTTTTATATAGATCCCTGGGCCTGCTTTTTAATTTTTAACCAGAGAGATCCATAACGAAAAGCGCCTTTAAGAAAGGTGATAAACGGTAATCCTACCCTTTCTTAAAGGCGCCATTGCCCGTTCTTTTACCGGCACTTCCTTATACCGGCCTTTTTAAATTTTCTTGGTTATTAACTAACTCAAAGCCAAACCTTACCTGCTGTTCGTGAAAGCGCGCTTGAAGATGCTCCTTGTGCCCACTCCTACGTTTTTAAACTCTGCGCCAGAATAATCGCTTCCGCCACCTGGCGCATGGAAATGCGCTTGTTCATGCTCTGCTTTTGGATCCGCCGGAAAGCTTCCGCTTCGGAAATGCCGAGCGTCTCCATTAAAATGCCCTTGGCGCGCTCAATCAGCTTGCGGGCTTCCAGAGCCTCCCGAAGTTCCTTGATTTGTTTCTCCAGCCCGATGATCTCCTGGTAGTTGACCAGGGAAAGTTCGATAGCCGGCAAGAGGCTGACTTCATCGACGGGCTTAATCAGCAGGGCGGCTACCCGGGCGTCCTTGGCTTTTTCCAGCAGCCCGGGACTCTGCGCGCCGGCCAGCACAATGACCGGGGCCAATTTGTCTTCGTGAACGATGCGGGCCACCTCGAGTCCGCACATACCCGGCAATTCGGCATCGATAATCAAAAGGTCCGGCTGCCGGCTCCTCACCAGCTTTAACGCGCTCAAGCCGTCCCCCGCTTCTCCAATCACCCAGTAACCCGACCGGGTCAGAATGGCCTTAATATTTTTCCTCCAGGTAGCGTCATTGTCTACCAGTATAATGCGACTTTCCGACATGAAGCAGCCCCCTAGAACTCGAGGAAAAGATAAGAAAAAGCCCTCTTGGACAGGCGACATTACCTGCTGAGGGCACCTTTGCCTTTACACACTTACCGATACACCATTGTATCCCACTATTTAAGACGTTTTTATTATAACCTCGATGAGGGTTGAAAGCAATATCTTTTTAATTGATTAGCTCAATATATCCTCTACCTGCTCCGCATCTACATCCATTATGTAACGAATCCCCGTAATTTCGGCGGCCTCTTTCGTCAGGGCGGCCACGTCGTCGCGGGTGATGTAGGACAGGGCAAACTTGCGCGCGCCGCACATAAACTGCCGGAGTCCCTGGGCCAGGCGTTCAAAATAAGTATAGACCCCGATGGCCCCCACGGGCAGCCTGGCGAAGGCTTCGCTCCCCAGCTTTTCCTTCAGCTCGGCGGCGCCAATAAAGACCTGCTCCAGCGCATCCCCGTACTTCTTGTATTCGTTGGGCACTTTCCCGGACCTTACGGCCTCGCCGACCGTCTTGCCCACCATGGCGGCCGAAAGCGGGGAGCGGGCCATGCCGATCGCCTTCGTATAAGGGGCACCGATGGCCAGGCCCTTGAACATTAAATCTTCCAGGGCAAAACCGCCGGCAATGGCCACAGGGGGGACGTAAGCTCCCCTGGCGGCCAGCTTATCCAGGTATTTAACCAGCAGCGCCTGGATATAAACGGTAGGAATGCCCCACTCGTTCATCATGCGCCAGGGGCTCATCCCGGTGCCGCCCCCGGCCCCGTCTACGGTCAGCAGATCCAGGCGGGCGTCGGAAGCAAACTTCACGGCCCGGGCCAAATCCGCGGGGCGGTAAGCCCCCGTTTTCAAGAAAACGTACCTGGCTCCCGCTTTCCGCAACTCCTCTACACGGGCTAAAAAAGACTCGTATTCTACCATCCCGATGCGGGAATGGCGCTCAAACTCGCTAAAAGCACCCGCCCGAAAGGCGGCCTGCACCTGAGGATTCTCGGGGTCCGGCAAAACAATATAGCCGCGGCTTTTTAACTGCAGGGCCCGCTCCAGGGAATTGAGCTTCACCTCGCCGCCGATGTCTTTTGCACCCTGACCCCATTTCAGCTCCACAGCCTCCACATTTAATTTCTCGATGGCGTATTCCTGGACGCCCAACCTGGTATCCTCAACGTTGGCCTGCACGGCAATAAAACCTTTTCCCCGGAACCACTCTTGAAAATCCTTAACGCGCCGGGACAGCTCCGGAGAGTGGACAACCCGGCCATTTTTAATTTCCACTCCCGGGTCCATAGCGCAGACATTTTCGCCAACCACAATGCCCACGCCCGAAATTGCCGCCCCGGCGGCGAGGTGGGACCAGTTATTCGCGGCCACGTTGGTTGAGCCCATGGCGGCGATAATCACCGGCAGATCCAGCTTTAACTCGCCATTTGCGCCCACGGCGGTTTCCAGATTTACCGCCGGAAAAATGGCTTTGTCTGGATCGGGATCGACACCGAAGGCGCCTACTGCCGTGCCCATAATGTTAAAGTGCGAATAATCTACCGGATAATCCTTTTGAGACGCGGAAGTGGTTTTTCCAAACGGCTGGGGATAAAGGATCTCCTTGCCCCGCACGGCGGACTTTCCAACCTCGCAAAGGCCCGGACAGCCGTCCAGGCAGGTCACGCACATACCGCTGAAAGGACATTGATCGTCGCCCGTGCGCAGCCTGGTTTGCGTGGCCGCACTGGCGTTCATACCTCTGCTGTAGCCCATTTTCCATCCTCCCAAAACATAAGTATTGCTGCCGGTTAATTTCCATCCGGGAGCAGCAAAATTTTCTTTTTCTTTTCTCTTTTTCTTTTTCTTTTTCTACTTCTTATTCCAAAAAGAACATCAGTTAGCATAATTTCCATCCCTTCTGCTCAAAAGCCCCCCTCTAAGCAACCCTCCCCGCAGTTTATTTTTTATAAATTAATCAACAATTTAGCAATCAAGAATAAATGGATCATGAATTTTGCCATTTAAAGCCAATAAAAAAGTGATCAATAATTAGCTAAATACTCGTCCAGTTCCCACTTGTGCACCTGGGTCTCGTAGCGCTCCCACTCCATTTCCTTCACCTTCTGGAATTGACCGGCGATTTGTTCCCCCAGCACCCGGCAAACCAGCTCATCCCGGGCCAGAGCGTCCAGCGCGGCGCCGAGGTTGCTCGGGAGCCGCCTGGTTTCTCCCAGCGCGGAGTGCTTCATTTTACCAAAGTCAAAATTATCCAGGGCGGGCGGAGCTTCCCGGGAGCGGGCGATGCCGTCCAGGCCGGCCGCCAGGGTGACGGCGATCACCAGGTAGGGATTGGCCGCCGCGTCGGGACTGCGCAAAATGATGTGCGTGAGCGATTCCTGCCGGACAGGAACGCGGATCATTGTATTGCGGTTCCCGTAAGACCACCCGGCCAGGGCCGGCGCCAGCTCTCTAAACGCCAGGCGCTTGTAACTGTTGACCAGCGGGTTGGCAATGGCCGTTAAAGCGTCGGCGTGCTCAATGAGACCGGCGATAAAACTGCCGACGGTCTGATGGAAAACATTTTCTCCCCCCGCGTACAAAGCTAAATGCAGATGCATCCCCGACCCGTTTAAATGGGCAAAAGGTTTGGGCATAAAGGAGGCGTGCAGCCCATGGCGCTGCGCGATGGTCCGCACCACAAACCGAAACGTGGCGATCTGGTCGGCCATGGTCAGGGCGTTTTCTTCACGCAGAAAAATCTGATGCTGCCCGGGGGCAATCTCGTGGTGGGAAGAAGAAACGTCAAAACCCATCTCTTTAAGGGTTAAGACCATGTCCCGCCGTGCGTTTTCACCCAGATCAAGAGGGGTCAAATCGCAATACCCGGCCTGGTCGTGCGTAATCACTGTAGGGTTGCCCTGCTGATCCAGGTGGAAAAGAAAGAAATCGATTTCAGCGCCCACCTGCAGCTCATAACCCGCATCGGCAGCTGCCCGCAGCGCCCGCTTGAGCACATGGCGGGAGCAGGCGTCAAAAGGCTCTCCCTGCGGAGTGACGGCGTCGCAAATCAGCCTGGCTACCGCCCCTTCCCGCGGGCGCCAGGGAAAGATTACAAAAGTGGCCGGGTCGGGTACAAGGTAAATATCCCTGGTCTGGTTGCTCACCAGACCTTCCAGAACGGAACTGTCGAAGGATACCTTTCCCTCCAGGGCCCTGGGCAGCTCGTCTATGGTCACGGCAATATTTTTAAAAACCCCAAAGAGATCGGTAAACTGGAGACGAATAAACTGCACGTTATATTCTCTGGCCTTCTCTAAAACATCTTCTTTCGTATAGGCGATGCGCACATTCCCACCTCTGAAAAGCTGCAAAAGTATCCGTTGGGGAGGCATTTTGGCCCCGACAAAGGAAGAGAAAAAAACAAAACGCCCTTGCCAAGGCCTCTTTTGTCTTATAAAAGCCTTTGGTAAGGACGCCATTGCCCTAAAACAACTATCTACGAATACTTATTATACCAATCTAAAGATAAAATTCAATATTTATTTGAAATGAATACTGTATACAATAACAAACCACTCTTTATTTTAATGTAAGTTGACAACAAACAGAAAGTTTATGATAATTTTTTAGTGAAAAAATAAGGCGCCGGCAAATTGCCGCCGCAAGTTCTTAGATGGCCCGCCTTTTAATCCTGCAAAGGAGATGTTCACGTGCCTGCCACCCGCGTGGTAATCGCCCACAGCGATGTAAATTTTCGGCGCAAATTAAAAGACGCCTTGCGCCTCGCGGGATATACGCTGATCAGGGAAGCGGGCGAGGGCAAAAGCGCCCTGCAAATCGTTTTTCAAACAGAACCGGACCTGGTGATCCTGGAAGAGCAAATTCCCGGCGGCGAAGGTATTGATTTGGCAGAAATTATTGGGGAGCACCAGGTGGCGCCGGTGGTGCTGGCGGTGCAAATTAACCAGCCCGGACTGGAGGAACTGGCCAGGAAAAACGGCGTTTACGGCCTGCTCACCCACCCCCTGCAGGAAACAAACATCATCCCCGTCCTGGAAGCGGCGCTGGCCAACTTTGAAAGGGTCATCGGCCTGCAAAAAGAAGTGAAGGAGCTGCGTAGGCAGCTGGAAATGCGCAAGCTCGTCGAGCAGGCCAAGGGACTCCTGATGGAAAAAAGGGGCTTGAGCGAAAAGGAAGCCTATAAATACTTGCAAAAGATGAGCATGGACCGCTGCCTGCCCATGGCCAAAGTTGCCCGCCAGGTAATTCTTTCCTTACAGGACAGGTGAAAAATAGAACACCCTTTCCTCTCTGCAAAAAACGGGTGAGGTACAAAGGAGCCTTTTCGGATGATAATGAAAAACAAACCAGTTGATTTTCCTTCCTGGGTCAAGTTATTGCGACAATGGCAGCCGGCGGCTGCGCCCCGCCCCCAGGGGGAAATTTACCGGTGGCCGGTTTACGCGGAAACCGCGCGCTTTAAAAAACTGGCCGGCTATCTGGAGCTGGTCCTTCTTGAAGAAGGTGCCCAAGAGGCTTTTCCCGAGCCAGCGCCTCTTCCCGAAACAATCTTAATCACACTCAAAAATCTTTTCCGGAAAAACTCCCGCCTGGCCGAAGACCGCCTGCTGGCCGGCTTAAGGCCGGCCGCCGCCGAGCTGGCGTGGACGCCGGAAAAACTGGCCCGCGAACTTGTGGTCAGAGGTTACCTGGGGCGCTGGGTGCGCCTGCGGCCCGACGAAAAATCGATCGCCGCCGTTTTGTACGGTCCCCTGGAACGCCTGGCGGCCGCGCTTTCCTCAGATCAAGAGCAGTTCTTAAGCGAAAACTGGCAGTGGACACAGGCCCTGAGCAATAAAATCGCCGCGCTCGAAGACCAGTCCGCGCCCCTTCAGGAAAAACCCGAACTGGCTGCGCTTTTTCCGGCCGTGCGGCAAATCTTGTACTTTCTGGGGGAAAAAATCGAACAGGTCACCCAGGTTCTGAACACTTGCCGGCGTGCCGGCGAACCGGAAAGGCCGGCCCCGGAAAAGCTGGCGCTGCACCCCCTTTTTCCCTGGACTTTTCACCCGTGGGGGACGAAAGGGAAATTTCATCTGGGAGTGGAATTTTTAGCGGCCCTGGTGGACTGTCTTTTGCGCTCCCCCGGCGGTTTCGAGTGGAAGGAACTGGGGGGCGGGTTTACCCCCGGCATCGGGAGTTCCAAGCGCTTTGATTCCGCCCGTGAAGACTTGCTGGAACTGGCCGAAGCCGTTGCCGGCATACCTGTAGAAAGACTGGGCCTGACTTCCACCGGCAGCCTGTACAGCCTTTACCTTCTGGGGCGCTTAAAAGTTTTTTATCGCGGCGTGCCCCCGCAAGAATTTAATTCCACCATCAACGCCCTCACCAATGTGCAAGTGCAGCGCCTGACCGGGCTGGAAGTTCCGGCCGGCCGGGTAGTGCTCACGGAAAACCGCGCCCTCCTTTTAAAAATGGAAGCGGCGGAATGGCAGAATACGGCGCCGGAAACCCTGGTTTTGGGCTTAGATGGCCGCCTGCGCCTGGCGCACGGGCGCTTTTTAAAGCTGCTGGCGGAAAGCTGCCCAAAAACACCCTGGTTTGCCTGGGTGGACACCGACGAGGCGGGCCTGGCCATTGCGCGGCAGGTTGCCCACATAAATCCCGGGTGCCGTTTTATCCTCCCTCCTTTGGGGCCGGAATTAAAAACACCGCAAGAACTGGCGGGCTGGCTGGAAGAGCTGGCGAAAAACCCTTCCCTGCGCAACCGGGAGCAGGAGGAAAACCTGGGTTATCCGGAGATGTGGAACGAACTTTTCAAATGTCAAAAAGATACAGGAGAAACTCAAGGTTTAAAAACATCCTGGTATCTTTCCCGGGTGACCTCGTAAACTTCACTGATCTGCTGCCCGGGCTGAACGCCCGGATTGGCGACCACACAAAGAAATTTATGAAAGCGGTTTAAGTACTGGTCACCGTGCACTTTGGGCGAGATAATGATCAGCTTGCGCCCCAGCACCGCGCAGTAAAGGTCGAAAATGTCGTGCTTGCGCTCTTCGTCTAAGTTGCTGTCAAATTCGTCCAGGACATAAAAGGGCGGCTTGCTTTCAATATCGCTGAGCAGAGCCAGGGCAAAAACCAGGGAAGTGGCCGCTCTTTCCCCGCCGGAAATCCCCTCGCCCACGATCCGCCCGCTTTCCGGAAAAATCTTTTCCGGGCGGTGCCCCGGGCGGGTGGCCACGTAAAGCTCCCACTGGTAGGTGGGGTGGCGGCTGTCCTCTGCGGGCTCCACCAGGCGAATCTCGCCGGCCATTCCCAGGCGCTGCATAAAATCGGTAAAGCGCTGGTTGGTTCTCTGCAGGCGGTACGTGACCGCTTTGTGGAAATCCTGCCGCCGCTCTTCCTCTCTGGCCCGCAGGTCGTCGAAGCGCAGTTTGGACTCCTGAAATTCCTTTTGGGCCTGGTTGTATTCATAGGCGTAGTCGTTGTACACCTGGCGGGCATCCTCGTTGACGACCCGGGAGAGAGCGTCGTCCAGGCGGGCGCGGGCTTCCATTTCCTTGCGCTGCAAGTTGGCGCGCGTTTTTTCCTGTTCCTGGCACGCGGGGGGCAACCACTGGCCCAGCCTGGTCAGTTCGGCAATCACCCCGGCAAACTGCTCCTGCAACTGCACGTACCTTTTTTGCCACTCCTCGGCCTCAATGGACAAGGCGCTGGCCTGCTCCTCCAGTTCGCGAGCGGATTTTTCCACCTGCTCCACCCTGTTCTCGGCCTGGCGCAGGTCTGTTTCCGCCGCCTCCGCCTGCTGTTCCAAAGAGCGAATTTCCCGGGCCAGCTCGTCAATTTCCCGCTCCAGCAGATCGCCCCGCAAGCGCCTTTTCTCTTGTTCGGACTTGATCCCGGCAATTTTTTGCGCCAGCTCTTTTAAACGGGAAATGGTTTCTTGCTCCCGCTCGTACTCGGCATAAACGGCCAGCTCTCCTTCTACCTGCCGTAATGCCAGCTCCCTTTTTGCCCGCTCCTCAAGCGCGGTCTGGCGCAGCCGGCGCTTTTCCGCCAGCTCCTCCGCCGTCCGGCGTAATTCTTCCTGGCAAGAGGCCAGCGTGACCTCCAGCGCCGCTCTTTTTTCGCGCAGGGCGGGCAAGGTACGGTCGACTTCCTGGCGAGCGGCAAGCTTACGAGATACGTAGTGGATTTCTTTATCCAGCTCCTCCTGGCGAGCCTCCAGATCCCTTAACTCCTCCTTTACCGCCCGCAGCTCCCCCGCTACCCGGCGGCGGGTTTCTTCCAGAGCCTTTACCCCGATGGCCGCCCCCTTTTCTACCGCGCCGCGCAGGCCGAACTGGTCCCAGAGGATTCCGTTCCACAACACCAGGTGGGCAGCCGCAGGCTCCGGGCCCCCCTGCTCAAAACGCAGCTCCACATTGGCCAGCCACTGCTCCACGCGGGCTAAAAATGATGCCGGAAAGTCCTCACCAGCGGTGGAAACGAGGTAATCAAAAATGTTGGACCGCCGGCCGGGCGCACCAAACCAGAGCCGCCGGCGCTCTGCAGGCAGCGGCACCACGTAAAAACCTTTTTCCACAGGCACCCGCTCCAGCACCCGCTCGACGAAAATGGTGTGCTTTAAAGGCGCCAGCCAGGCCTCCACTTGCTCCCGGGCATAGCCTTCCCGGATGTCAAACAATTCCCCGAAAGCCGCGGCCCGGATGCCCACCTGGCGGTAAGCATTTAAAATTTTTTCCTGTTCCGGCAGCAAAAAAGTTTTTTGCCCCGCTAGGCGGTTCTGCTCCTGTTCCAGCCGTTCTCTTTTGGCCTCCAGGTTCCCCCGAGCCTGGACCAGGGCGTCTCTTTGCTGCCGGCAAGCCGTTTCCTGCGCCAGCAGTTCACTGGCCAAAGGAAGCTCCGCGGCCAGTTTTTGCTTTTGGAGTAGCTCTTCCGCCACCCGCGCAAGATCCCGCTGCACCGCGCCCAGTTCCTGGTTCTGCACGTTGTGCCGCTCTTCCAGCTCCAAAAGAAGCGCCTCCAGTCCTGTTAGGGAACGGTTCAGTTCTTCCAGATCGCGCTGTAAAGAACCTTGCTCTCTGAAGAGATCTTCCCGGCTGCGGTGAATGTGCTTCATTTTCTCTTCCAGGTCGCGAACTTTTCCGCTCAACTCTTCCTGCTCCGCCGCCAGTGTTTCCAGCTGGCGGTTGGCCAGCCCCAACTCGGCGTTGAGCCGGCTGAGCTCTTCCTGTTTGAGCGCTCTTTTTTCCCGCCGCTGTCCGAGCCTGCTGTTTAGGGCGCGCAGCAACTGCTCCTGCCGGTCGCGCTCCTGAGTCCGGGCGTCCAGTTCCCGGCGAACGGCGGCCAGCCGCGCGCGTGTTTCTTCTTCTTCGCTCCGGACCAGTTTAACCATTTCCCGGTAGGTGGCGTCCAGCTGCAAAAGCGCGTCGCGGCGAAGCGCGTCCCTTTGTTCCAGCGCATTTTTTAATTTTTCCAGCTCCTGCAGCCGGCGCAGGCGGGCCAGCGCCACGGTGCGGGCGCGTTCAAAATCCTCCTCCGCTTCCTTCATCTCCCGGCGGGCCAGCTCCCATTCCCGCTGCAAGACATCCAGCCCAAACATGGCGGCCACTTTTTCAAAACGGGCGGCGTCGCTCATATTGGCAAACTCGGCAATGGAACCCTGGTACCAGAACATGAAATAGCCCTCGGCGTCAATATCAAAAACCCGCTTGTAATAATCCTGGGCTTCGGAGCGCGTCTGAAACTGGCGCAAAAGCGAAAGCCGGTCCGCCGTCTCGCCGCCGTACAGGGCGTAGCGGATCTGGCGGCGCTCCGCCCCGGGAACCAGGCGGACTTCGGCCACCAGCTCCACATATTCGGGGGCGTCTTTTTTCTTCTCCCCCTGCGGATTATGAAAAAGTACCGCCACGCGCGCCCGCCAGCCCTCGGCCGCCCGGCGCAGCTTGGAGCGCAGCCCGTCCACCGAAACCCGCGGGCTGCCCAGGGCAAAGGCCATGGCAAAGACCAGGGTGGATTTGCCCGAACCGTTCTTGCCGCCAATCAACACATGATCGTTCGGCCCACCCAGGTCCAGAACGCGCGGGGCAAAATCACGTATACCGCTGATCTGCAGGCGGATAGGATACAACTTGCGCGAACACCTCCCGGCGCATTTCTTGGCGCAATGACCAAAATGACTAACGCGCCTGACTTTGCAAAGAGTTTAAAAGAGTTTACTTAATCGGCAAACAGCTTAAACTGCTCCACAGCCTCCTGCCCCTGATCCTCCTCTTCCCGCCTTTCCAGGGTAAAGAAGTCCCGCACCTGCTCTAAAGAAACCTCTCCTCCCTGGGATTCGCTGACCACGCGCATTAAAAAAGAAAGCGGGAAAGCGTGGCGGCCGGCTTCGGTAAGCCAGTACACCCGCTTTTTCTCGTCCTCTTCTCCGGCCACCTCTTCCATGCGCAAAAAACCGCTTTTCACCAGGTGATCTAAAGCCAACAGCAGCCTGCGCTCGGCGTAGAGGGAGGAGCGCTGAAAATATCCCAGCAATTCGTCAAAGGTCACTTTTCCGCTGCGGGAAGTCATGCACAAGTAAAAGCAGAACAAAAGCAGGGCCAGGTGCCGGTCGTCAAGCAACTCCTGCGTCCAGGCGGCATTGGCCCGGGTAAGCGCAAGACAGCGGTTGCTCTGCTCATCGTAAACCACCCGCAAAGCGTCCCCCAAAACACCGTTTACTTTGCGCAAGAACTTTTCAAATGCCGCCTCTTCCCGCACGCGCAGCAACTTCATGATCTGCTGCCGGTTCACGCCGTCCATGCTTTTGCTGGAGATAAGGATTTCCGACAAGGCCCGTTGTTCCCGGCGGTTAAGGGTCAAAATTTCGGCCGGGGACGAATTTGCTTCCATACCGGATCACTCTCCGCCAAAGATTAAATTAAATCTATTGAAATGTGCTTTGCTTAAAGCTTGCTGCGCTCCAGGTGGCGGCCCAGGGCGGCGGTGCCTTTGACATAACGCACCTGGTTGTCCGGATACCCCAAACGCCAGGAGGCGAAGCGACCCGCCTCGCCCGGCCCGGACTCCCTCTTGCAAAAACCCGCTCCGGGCGGCGGGCCTGCGGGGCTGCCCGTTCCTTCAGAAAAACGGCCGCCGTCATCGGGATGGGTAAACAGGCGCACCTCCCCTTCGTTGACCAGGTAGCCGAGCACGAAGAGGTGCCGGATTGCCCCCGGCCAACTCTCCCCCAGGCAGCGCAACAGCTCTTCCAGAGAAAGGCCCGGGTTTGCGCGCACGGCTTCCACCACAGGCCGGGTATCCGTAGCCAACTCCAGGGCAATGGAGGTGGTTGCGCCCAGGATTTCGGCCAGTTCGCCGGCAGTTACCTTGCGGGCCGGTGCACAGGGCGCCTCCGGCGGCAAATCGTCGTCGGCCGCCGGAGGTGCCCAGTGCTCGATCCAATCATTTAACTGCCTGACCCCCCGCTCAATATCCTTTTCGTGAAGAAAAGGGGTGAGCGTAAAGGGCAGCCACAGGCCCGGTACTTCCTCTTCCGCCTCTTCAAAAATACCGTCTTCCATATACTTTAAAATCTGGAGGGGGGTCAAACCAGTACCCGGCAGGTTACCCTCGTAAACATCCACCAGGTACTGCAAAAAACGTTCCCGGTCGACGCGAATGATCTTCCGCCCGATCTGCAACTGGGAAACGTAAGCATTTTCGCTGAGCAGGGCAGATAACTCCCGCAACAACTGGAAGAAAAGGAGGGAACCCTTGCGGTGGTGCCGCTCCAGTTGACGGTCAATAATCCCCTCCAGGCGGGCGAGGCGCTCCTCCACTTCTTTCTCCAGCATTTCCAGGAGCGCAACCACGGATTGATACTTCTCCAGCACACGGTGATCCTGGATATATTTCTCCCGCTGGTAACGCAAATCGTTAAGGGCGTACTCTAAGTTGTTGAGCACGCTGGCAATGGTGTCGTGCCGCCCCACGCCCACATCCTCGTAAGCCCGGGCCAGTTGCAGGTCCCGCTCCGCCTGGTACAGGTCTTTTAAGGCGTGCCGGTGGTAGGCCAGGGCGTCGTTGGCCAGCCGAAAGAACTGGGCAACCAGGCGCTTGCCCGTGCTGGTAAACTTCAAAGGGGGCTGCTGAGGGCCGGTCAAAAGATTATAACGCCGGCCCAAACGCACCAGGCGGGGAACGTCGATAACCGGCTGCTCGCCGTAGGCGCGCTCAAAACGATAAAAAAGCTCTTGCTCTCCCTGGACGGCCTCTTCTTCGTAAAAGGTGCTCTTCAAGATCAGGTTAAAGGTCCGCAGGGTGTCAAAAGCGCAGCGCGGCTCATGCCAAAAGCGCTCGCTGGCCAGGTCTTTGAGCACCCCGGCCAACATAACGAGATCCTTCAGGGCGTCGCGCAACCGCCCCTGATCCTGTTCATGCAGGATATCAAAAGATTCTTGAGCAATTGGTGCGGTCATCCGAAAGCCACCTTAACAAATTTTTAGGGCCTTCCATTTAAGTAAATTCGACGAACAAAAGGATTCACCTTTTAGCAAAATTTTATCCTCGTTGCTCTATGCCGTCCAGGGCAGAGGAAGACATCTTTTCGACAGGGCCTGCATATGATTCTTTAGGCAGTTGCTTGACTGGCGGCCCCATGGAAGGAACCGTTGCTCATGGTGCTTTGTTGTTTTCCTTTTCCGGGGCGCTGCAAAAATTTGTCCGCGGAACAACGAAAAAAAGGATTGGATGGAGGGCAGGCACGATGGCCAGAGGAAGACTGAAAAAAGTTTTTCCGGGGGGTAACACGCACAAGGGTTTTTATTCCTTTTACGATTACATTATTGAGCCGGACGCGACCCGGATCTTTGTGATCAAGGGGGGCCCGGGCGTCGGGAAATCCACTTTTATGCGCAAGATCGGCGAGGAAATGCTGGAACGGGGCTACGACGTGGAGTTTCACTGCTGTTCTTCGGACAACGGGTCCTTGGACGGCGTGGTGATTCCGGCCATTCGGGTGGCCCTGTTGGACGGCACCGCTCCCCACGTGGTCGATCCCAAAAATCCTGGAGCGGTGGACGAAATCGTTCATCTGGGAGACCACTGGAACGAGGAAGGATTGAGGGCGCACCGCAAAGAGATTTTGGCGCTGAACCGGGAGGTGAGCAGGCTTTTTCGCCGGGCCTACGCGTATTTGGCGGCGGCCCATCTGTTTTTGGAGGAGGTCAGGTCCTTTTATCAGGAAACGGGCGCTTTTAACGTGGGCGCCTTTGATAAACTGGTCCTTGATCTGGCCCACGAGATTTTTGCTGGCAGGGAGAAGCAAAGCGATAATCCCAAGGCGCGGCACCTTTTTGCCACCGCCATTACTCCCGACGGCCCGGTGAGTTACCTGGACACCATCGTCGGCCACTTAAAGAAGCGCTACATAATTAACGGCGACGACGGCACCGGAAAGACCACCCTGGTGCGCCGCTTGATGGAAGTAGCCTTAATGCGCGGCTTTGACGTGGAGGCCTATCACTGCGCGCTGGACCCGGACAGGGTGGAGCACCTGGTCGTGCCCGCCCTGGAAATAGCCGTGGTCAACTCCGTCGAGCCACATTATTACCGGCCTCATCATGGCGATGCGGTAATTGACACCACGATGTGCGTTAGACCGGTGGCGGACGAAAGAATTCAGGAGGAGAGGGACAACGCCCGGGAGCTGTACCGGCGCTGCCTGGAAGAGGCCATTGATTTCATCCACCGCGCCAAGGAAACTCACGACGAAATGGAAAAATACTACATCCCGCAGATGAATTTTTCCGAAATAGAAGCCAGAAGGCAAAAAGTCCTGGCCCGCATCCTCGAGCTGGCGGAAAACATAAATGAAGAATGAGTAAAAAGGCCGGAATCTCCGGCCTATATTTTTTTGGGAAAGGAGTTTCGATCAGAATTTTAAAGAGGGTGGAAGCTGGGGGGTGGAGAACTGGAATGTCCGGGCAATCCCGGTTATAATAGAATCATCTGGACTTCATCTGGATTAGATTGGATTGGACGGACATTTTAGAGATGAAGGTGCTCCTGGTAAACCCCTGGATTTGCGATTTTGCGGCTTACGATTTGTGGTCCAAGCCCCTGGGCCTGTTGCAGATCGCCGCTTACCTGCGCCGGGCGGGGGTGGAGGTCGTCCTCCTGGACTGCCTGGACAGGTTCTCGCCCCTTCTCATTAAACACCTGCGGGAAAAATACCCCGCACAGAAATACCCCCGCTCCACTATTTACGGGGACGGGCCTTATTACGCCGAAATCATTGCCAAGCCTTACGTTTACCGCCACGTTCCCCGCCGTTACAAGCGCTACGGTATGCCGGTAGAGCTTTTCCGCGCGCTTTTGCGCGCACAAGAAAGACCGGACGCAATCCTGGTCACTTCCGGGTTAACTTACTGGTACCCGGGCGTTTTCCAGGCCATCCGGCTGCTCAAGGAGGAGTTTGGCTCCGTTCCCCTCCTTTTGGGGGGCATTTACGCCACTTTGTGCCCGGAACACGCCCGTCAATACAGCGGCGCCGACGAAGTTTACGCGGGCGCCTCCCTGCCGGAAATTCTGCGCCTGGTCGGCCGGCTGACCGGCTCCCGTTTAAAGGAGCTGCCGGAAGAGGCTGCTGTAGAAGCCCGGGCCTTCCCCGCTTACGATCTCTACCCGGAGTTAAGATACGTTACTTTGCGCACTTCGGCCGGCTGTCCTTTTCGCTGCACCTATTGCGGCTGGTATCTGCTTTCGGAAGAGGGCCGCTACACCGCTTTAGAGCCGGCCAGGGTGGTGCAGGCCATCGCGGACGCCTATCGAAATTTCCACGTCCGCAATTTCGCCTTTTACGACGAAGCGCTCCTTTACCGGGCCGGGGAACACCTTTTGCCCATCCTCGAAGAGGTCTGTAAAAGGGGCCTGCAGGGCAACTTTCACACGCCCAATGCCCTGCACGCCAGGTTTTTGACGCCGGAAGTGGCCCTGGCCATGAAAAAAGCGGGCTTTATACAGCCCCGGCTGGCGCTGGAAACGGTTGATCCCGCCCGCCAGCGGCAGACCGGCGGGAAGGTTAATGCCGGGGAGGTGGAGCGGGCCTGTTTTTACCTGCGGCGGGCCGGCTACGCCCCCCACGAGATCGGGATCAACGTGCTGATCGGGCTCCCGGAACAGCCCCTGGCCGAAGTAGAAGCCTCTTTGAAATTCGTCCACAGCCTGGGGGCAAGGATCTTTCTGGAGGAATACGCGCCTGTGCCCGGCACGCCCGCCTACCGGGAAAGCGGCCTGCCTCTGGACATCGATCCGCTCTACCACAACAACTCCATTTTCCCCGTGTACGGCCCGGAGCGTTATGCGGAATTGCAGGGCGTAAAAGATCTGGCGCACCGTTTAAACCGGAAGCTGCCGGGGAAACTGCGCAGGTAAAAATAAAAAGCAGATAAAAAGCGCCGGCTCCCGAATATTTGCGCCGGCAGGCCGTCTACCGTAATTTTCCGGCCTCAATTAACTTTAAAACTTTATTTTTTAAAGTTTGTTTTAAAGCCCGCGGGAATATTCGGACCGTAGCAGGGCCGGGTCTCTTTTTGCCAGGACGTGTTCCAGTGCGGCCAGCATGCTTTCTTTTTCTCGGGGCAGCCATCCCCGGACCGTAAAATAATTGGAAGCGTGCATGGAACTAAAGAAGCAGTTGGTGAAGCGGACGTTTTCGACGATCATTTTCAGCTCCTGAAGCGATTGAAAAGGCGTCACCGGGTGAAAACGCCCCTGTCTTGCTTCTTCGGCCAAAGGGGTGCCGGGAACCAGGATAAGGGTGAGCGCCCCCGCGTAATCGGGGTCGATTTCGCTTAAAATTTTCGCCGTGGCCAGCGCGTGTTTTTCGCTGCCCTCGACGCCGCCCAGGCCTAAAATGACGGTAACGGAGAGGGTGATCCCCGCTTCTTTGGTCCTTTTCCCTGCCTCCACCATCTCCTGATAGGTAATCCCCTTGCGCACTTTGTGCAAAACCTCTTCGTCGCCGCTTTCTACGCCCATGTATAAAATGCCCAGCTTAAGATCCTTAAGCTCTTTTAATTCGCCCGGGCTTTTGCGCAGAATATCCTTTGCCGTGGCGTAAGCGCCGACGCGTTCTAAGTGCGGGAACTTTTCATTCAGGTGGACGAGCACCTGCTTTAGCTTCAGGAAGGGGTAAACCAGCGCGTCTCCGTCCTGCAGAAAGACTCGCCGCCCGTTCCACCCGCGGGCAACGGCGTAGACGATGTAAGGCTGGGTGGGCAGGCAAATTCCGTGCTGTCGAAAAAGGGCCAGCGCGTCGATTTCTTCTTTAACTTCCTCAACATCCCTGATCCTCAACTTTGCTCCGTAGTAATTGCAAAATGTACAGGTATTGTTCGCGCAGCCGCTGGTCAAGGGAAGAAAATAACTCTGCCATTCGCTCGGCGGGCGAACGATTTGGGGTCTCTCAAAAGCCATGAAGCAACCCTCCTTCGGAAGGAGAGAAAGATTGATGAATTAGCTTGTATCCTACAGGAAATCCCAAATAAAGTTTAGCAGTTTTTTGAAAAGCGATCAACTTGTTTCGGATTAAACGGCGTTCGGGCCGGGTGCCGGTCTTTAAAAAAGCCTGTTTTTTTCAGGGCCTTATCTTTTAAAAACTTTGCGGGAAGGGTTGAAAGGACAGTTTTGGGAGGTTTTTACGGGGTTAAGCGCGGGGCCGAAAAGAAACCCCTGCAGGTGAGAAACAACTGCAGGGGTTTTGCCGGCCGGTCATCCATTAAAGCCCCGCCCCGGCTGACGATGGTTTCCGCCACCTGTTCGGCGCTTTGAAACGGATTCAGCAAACTCACGTTAGGCAATTTTTCCCCCTGGATTTTTCGGCGATAAATCATAGATCGCTTCTACCTTTACCTTCACTGCCGCTGCCGGCCGGGGGAGCTTCATCTCGGCAAACCTTTGCGCAAATTTTTCATAAAGCTCCCCGCTGGTTTCCAGTTCCGCCGTGCCTACAAAACGATAACCAACCCGCTGCTCGTAGTCCATCACGGCGATGGCTACTTTTGGATTCTCCCGCAAATTCGCGTACGTTTGCTTCCCCGTTAACTCTCCGAAGGCCAGCGTTGAATCATCCAACACAATAACCGAACCTTTCGGCCCGAGATTCGGCCACCCTTCCTTGCTGGCGGTGGCCACAAGGCACCTCCCGCTTTTCACCAACTCTTTCATGTGCTCAGTGAACGTAACCATTAAAAAACCCTCCCTAAAAAAGTTTATTTTTGAGATGTTCCAGCTACACCTCTTTCAACAGCGGACCAAAAAAGCAATAACTTATCAATTCCTTCGCGGCCCTTAAGGCCGCCAGCGCGGCGACCGCGATCATTTGCCTTCTCTACGGCAAGGTTACCCGAAAGGAAAATTTTTTTCTGTAAAACGCTTTACAAAAAATATTAAAAAAATAAAATCATTTTTGCTCAACTGTTTTTGGGTCATCATCACCGGCTCTTTCAAACGGCCTTGACGATTTCGGCCAGCTTTTCTTTCCGGAGCAGCGTTATCCGGTGCCCCCTGGTGGCGATGGCTCCTTCCTGCCTCAAGGCAATCAACACGTTTGTAACCATCACCCGGGAAGCGTTAACTATGTAGGCCAGATCCTGGTGGGTGATGTCGATGTCGATCATCGTTCCTTCCGGAGCAGGCTTGCCGTATTCCTGGGCCAACCTGAGGAGAGTAGCAGAAATTCTGCCTTTCACATCCAAAAAGGCGATGTTGGCCACCTGTTCCGTGTAATTGTTCAACCTCTCTCCCAGCAATTGAATTATTTTCAAGGAAATTTGCGGATTTTTCAGCAAGTCAAGAAAGGATTGTCGGTTGCACGAACAGATAAAAGTGTCCTCCAGCGCCTGGGCGTTCATGGTATGCTGGGCATCATCAAAGAACGTGTTCTCGCCAAAAAGATCATCTTCTTTAAGTATATCGAGGGTGATTTCTTTCCCTCCCTCCGAAATCTTAAAAACCCTCACCCGGCCGTACTTGATCAGGTAAACGGCGTCCGCCGGTTCACCTTCTCGAAAAATAAACTCGTTTTTCCGGTAGACTTTTTTCCCGGCTAAGGCCCCGATTTTCTCCTTTTCCAAAAAATCCAGGCTGGCAAAAATGGCTAAATCCTTCATGCAGCGGAAAGTCTTCAGTTTGGCCGCCTCAATCATTCAAGACCTCCTCCAGCAGTTGGCGGAAATTGGTCAAATCAACCGGCATAACCTCCACCGGCACCTGGGTGTAATCGAAAAATTCCAGCACCTGTTCTTCGTTTATCGGTGTTACCCCGGTATCTAAAACCAGGAGCCGGTCGTAAAAACCGAAGTTTAGCCGGGCGTCCACGGTATCCCACTGCAAGCCCTGGATAAATATCCGGCGCCAGTTTTCCAGCCAGCCGGGGGACAGATAAAAAGTTTTCGCTTCCGCGTCTAAGGCGGCCATTTTTTGAGGCCCCAAAAGCATTTCAATGCAATTCCTGGCCCGAACGATCTGCACACCCTGCTGCGCCGTCATCCTTTCCATTTCGGGATGGCACTGGGTACCGATCACTAAAACGGTATCCTTACTGCCAATGCGGCGCAAGGAACTGAGCAACGACCCGGCCAACAGCTCAAAGTCCACGTGCAGCGCCGTCTCTAGAAAATTCACGTTATCCACTTTCAGGTTTTGTTCCCGGAGGATAAACTCCAGTTCCGGCTTAAGGATGCCGCAGCACAAAATGTTTTTGGGCAATTTAATCAAACCTCCAGACGATCAAATTAAGAGATATTAATTAAACAGGTTTTAAAGAAATTAAACGTGAGAAGCATCAAATTTCAGTAAAATATTTTACAAAATGGGCGGTTATCGCCACGATCTCCGCCTCGAATTTAAGATGCACCCAATCGGCAGGATAGAAAGTTCATTCTCTAATTGTTGAGTCAAGCTGTGAGAACGGGAAAAGTTCGCTTCCATCTGTATTCCTTAATCACCAGTTGTTGCCATCAAGAGTAATTTTCCCACCTAAACATCAGATCCCTGTATACTGGAAACGTGCCGGTTTCCAGTATACAGGGGGAAAAAGGATGATCAATTTCGTCGACAAAGAACTGATTTGCAGGATGTACTACGTAGAAGGAAAAATTCATCAGTATCCCATCTCGGCGGGCATTTCCTAAAAGGCCCTTTACCGTCCCGTGAAGCCGGGCCTGCGTTTTTCAAAAAAAGCTTTTATTCCTTCCTGATAGTCCGCTGTTTTTGCCGCCTTGACGATCCCTGCGCGTTCCAGCTCCAGCTGGCGCTCCAGCAGGCCGAGGAGCGCATTGTTGAAAAGTTCTTTGGCGATGGCAAAGGATTTGGTCGGACCCCGCGCCAGCCGGGAGGCGATTTCCATAGAAACGCCCCTTAGTTCCGCATCCTCCACCACCTGGTGCACCAGCCCCAGCTCTAACGCCTGCCGGGCGTCAAGCACGGGATCAAGGAGAACCAGCTCCGTCGCTTTAGCGAATCCAATTAAAAGGGGAACCGTGAGCGTCCAACCGCCATCCGGAACCAGACCCACGCCGGTATAGGCCTGCCTGAACCTGGCCGAGGAAGCGGCAATCCTTAAATCACAGGCGGCGGCAATGCTCATCCCCGCGCCTCCAACAGAGCCGTTAATCGCCGCAATGATCGGTTTGGACAGCAAGCGAATGTCCATGATGATCCTGTTCAACAGCTTGGTCAATTGTCTGAATGGCTCAGCAGGGTCCGTACCGAGATAGCCTTTAAAAAACTTTAAGTCCCCGCCCGAGCAAAACGCCCTGCCTTCCCCAGTAATGATTACCGCTTTTATTTCTTCATCATCAAAGCAACTCTCCAGGGCCTCAATGAGCTCTTCGCCCAGGATAAAATCCAGGGCGTTGAAAGTTTCGGGCCTGTTCAGCCGGATGACAGCCACGTTTTCCAGTCGTTCGAAAATGATACTCTTAAACTTCCTGCCTTCTTTGGTTAGCAAAATTTCTCCCTCCTTAATTCCGGTCTTATCCGGCTAATTGCCTTCCTTGATCATCTTCCCTAAACGGGCATAGATTTGCTCCGCCCCCTTTACAATGTCTTCAATAACTTCTTTTACCGGCTTGATTTCGTGAATCAGGCCGACGGCCTGGCCGATGGCAAACGTGCCGCCGTCGACGTCGCCTTCCAAAAGGGCTTTTCGGCCGATCTGGCCGCCCACCACCGTCAACAATTCCTCTAAGGAGGCGCCGCGGTTTTCCATTTCCAGGGCCTTTTGGGCGGCGGCGTTGCGCATGACACGGGCGGCGTTGCGGATGGAGCGCAAGATCAGCATGGTATCCGTTTCGTTTGCCTTCACGATCCATTCTTTAAAGTTGGGGTGGGCGATGCATTCCCTGGTGGCGACGAAGCGCGTTCCCATCACCACTCCTTCCGCTCCCAGGGCCAGGGCGGCCACAAAGCCGCGCGCGTCCGCGATGCCGCCGCCGGCGATGACCGGGATGGAAAGGGACTCGGCCGCCCTCGGGACGAGGACGAGCGTGGTGACGTCGTCCATTCCCGGATGGCCGCCGCACTCAAACCCAACGATGGTAACCGCATCGGCGCCGATAGCCTCCGCCTTTTTCGCGAAGCGGACGGAGGGGACTTTATGGATCAGTTTTATGCCCGCCTCTTTCAAATAGCGGACAAAAGGCTCCGGGCTCCGGCCGGAGGTTTCCACCACGGGCACCCTTTCTTCAATAACGGTTTCCACGTAAACCCGCGTCATGTCGTCGGCGGTCATTTCGGGCAGCATCGAAATATTCACGCCAAAGGGCCTGTCCGTTAATTCCCGCGTCTTGCGAATTTCATTTTGCAGATCCTCTTTTGTTTTGTGCGTGGCGGCCGTGATGATGCCCAGGCCCCCGGCGTTGGAAACGGCGGCGGCCAGCTCGGCGCGGGAAATCCACTGCATGCCGCCCTGGATAATGGGATAGCGAATGCCCAGCATTTCGGTGATCCGAGTCTTAATCGCCATTTTTAAAAACCCTCCCATGAACTATTAATTCACAACCGGCTTGTTCATCAAGCCTTTCAACAGCGCCAAGGAAATTCATAAGGGCCTCCTCTTCTTTTGTTAAGCTGGCTTTTAATTTTTCATTGAATTCTACCGCTATAGGGAAAACCGTTTCTGCCAAACTCCTCCCTTTCGCTGTTAAAAAAATAGAGCTTTTTTATACATATCAGGAGCTGCGGGAGAACAAAATAACCACCAGGGGGTTTTGGAGGTGGCGAAGATCACCATCCACTTAGAACCGGTCATTACCGGGCAGGGCCTGGCTCAGCTACAATCCGCCCTGGCTGAAAGGGACGAGGTGCATATCATTATAGAAGCAGCCGATGCCCACCAGGCAGGCAAGGTGATGAAGCTTTTAAGGGATTACGGTTTTGATTACCAGCCCCGGGGCAGCCACGACGGCAGGCGCTACCACCTCGTCGCCCGGCGGAAAAGTTAAGCGCCTGCCGGAAAGTGACTACAGGCACCGTAATGCACATCTTTTTGTTGGAGGCGGCAAACATATGCGCTTAATTGCACGGCTGCCGGATAAAAGACAGGTGGGCTTCCTGGTTGATGCCCTTCGCAATAATGGTTTCGACCGGAAAGACATGATCATTGCCGACCTGGCGGACGCAGAAGAACAGCGCCGTGACGATCCTGAAGAAATTGCCGATGAAATCGCCTTCGTCAAGACGGAACGCGACGGCCTGTGGGAAGCGGGCGCTTTTGCCGACGGAATTAAAGGTCTTAATCCCGGCGAGCAGGGAATTATTGTGGCCGTAGAAACCACTAAGAAAGAGGCCGAAAGGGTCAGGACGATTATGGAACAAGCGGGGGCGGTGGAAATTATCCAGGGCTAAACAGACTTCCCCATCCGCCAGAGAAGAGCTAGCGCGATCTGGACGGCGCGCTCTTTAATATCCTGCGCCGAACCCCATAAATGAAATTCACCTACCCTCCCCCGACCGCCACGATTGGTGGCGATATAAACGGCGGCCCCGGAGCTGTTTTTCTCCCGCCCGGTGACGGCCACGCATACGTCTGCCTGTGCTTTGGCCCGACCCCAAGAAGCCAACTGTTCGGCCAGTTCTTTTTCGCTTGCGAAAGATGAAACCGGCCAGTTTACTCTTTCCGGACCAAAGATATACCCAAACCTGAAAAGCCTCCCCGCATCAGCGGCGTTGGTCAACTGATAGGCCAGCAAACCGCCGGTAAAGGTTTCTACCGTGGCTAAAGACAGGTTACCCTCCAAAAGCGCCCTGACCGCGGCATCGGCAAGGGTTTCTTCGTCGCTTCCAAAAATGTATTCCCCCAGCCGCTGGCGAACCTTTTCCTCCAGAGCGGCGTTCATCTGGTCTGCTTCTTCCGGGCTGCCTGCTTTGGCTGTTATTCGCAAGTGTACTTCCGCAAATTTAGCGGTTGGCGCCAGGGTGGGGTTGGCGCCGCGCAGCAGCTCGCCCAGCCGCTCATCCACCGTTGCTTCGCCAATCCCGCAGAGCTTTAAAACCCGGGACCTGATCACTTTTCTCTGCGCGCCCAGCTTTTGAACCAAATAGGGCTTCACCTGTTCGTCAACCAGCAGGCGAAATTCGGAAGGAGGACCAGGAATGAGGATATAAGTTTTGCCCTGGTGCTCTAAGATTATACCGGGAGCAGTACCTACGGGATTGTCCAGCACCATGCCGCCCTCGGGCACAAGGGCTTGCCGCAAATTGTTCGCGGACATGGGAAGGCTGCGTGCATCGAAAAAGCGCCGCACTATTTTCAGGGCTTCTTCGCTAAAAACCAAAGAAACGCCAAGAGATTTGGCCAGCGCTTCCCTGCTCAGGTCGTCTTCGGTAGGTCCCAGGCCCCCGCCGATAATGATCAGATCCGCACGCTCCCGGGCCTGCGCAATTGCCTGCGCGAGACGTTCTAGGTTATCGCCTACGGTAACCTGGTAGTATAGATCAACTCCTAAAGAAGCCAGCACTTGCTGAAGGTGCGGGGCGTTTGTATTTAAAGTCTGGCCCAGTAAAAGCTCGGTGCCGGTGAAAATGACCTCCGCCCGCAAAAATAATCGCCCCCTTTATGTTGCCTTTCGAAGCTGGTGCGTTTACAAAACCGGCAACCTTTTTAAAAAAGCCCAAAAAGAAATATTAGCATTTGGTTTTCGATAGTTGCGGCACTCTGATCGGCGCCGATTTATCAATCTCCACCGCATTCATAAAAAATCATCAAAAGCGGCGGGGCAGATTGGCATCCACCGATACGGTTACCTCCTGGTCAGCAAGGGGGTTCGCCAGGTTCAGGCGAAAGGTAGGGTTTGCCAATATGTGATGTAATATGGTTTCGCCTTCCAATACTTCCATCATTTCTGTTGCCTGCCACTCGTGATCACGATACTCTTCTATGGTTACGTTAACGGGCCCGGTGGCCCGAATCCGAAAGGCTACGTTTAAAATGCTTGTCTTCGGGCAATCAAGTTTAACTGCCGCCCCGGGGGCAATTGTGATTCCCCTTCCAAGGCAAACTATCTGCGGGATAACCGCCTTTCCACGGTAGAATTCTTCCATTATTTCTCTTAACCCTTCCTTTCCCGGCTTTCTCATCCATCTTCCCAAGAAACCAACTCTTGTACAAATTATAGCAAAAAACCGGGCCCAAGAAAAACAATCTTTTTTGTCTCATTTTTTCCAGGCACGGCAGCCAGGTAGATAATGGTGCGCTCGCCAACCACAACCAGGTTTACTTTTAAGATATATTTTCTTCCGTCCACTTCCACCTCCCGGTTGTCAATCACCTTCGGAATCAAGAGATGGTTGATCGTGTTGAAGTCCTGGCCCAAAACGGGCTGCAGCCATTCCCGCACTTTGTTTTCGACATACAACTGCACTTTTGCCTGATCATATTCTGTCGTCTCTTTGTCCGGAGACGGCAAGACATGCACTTCCAGGGCGCTGATTACCTGCGCCTGGCGTTTCTTTAGGCCCTCCTTAACCTGCTCCAATTCTTTTTCCGTGGCCGCCAGCCGTTCCTGCAAAGAGACATTGGCCAGGTAAAGCCGGTCCACCTGCCCCCCAAGAAGGGCATTGACCCCCGCGCCGCCAAGCAGGGCTCCAATAAAGAAAATTGCCGCCCACTGCATGACCCGGCCGCTCATTCCTTCCCTCCGCAAAGAGCCAGAATCAGCTGGTAACCCGTCTGGGTTCCCGCCAGGGCGCTGAAAATATACAACAGCTGTTTCACGACAGCCCGCAACTCACCTTGAAAGAGGCCAGATTCGAAAACTTCAAAGGTGGAAAAAGTGCCCCCGATGGCGGCCGCGATGGCCCAAATTTTCATATCCCGGGCCAGCCTGATCATCACGGCCAGCGGAGGCACTTTCACCATTACGGCAGCTAAAGATCCAATCAGCGCCGCCCCCAGCATAATCCCGAGGGCAGTAAAAAAAATCAAAATCAGCTTCTGCGGAAAGGTTTCCAAAGAAAGAGCTCCCTTCTGGACAAGTCTTCTTGTTTTTATGGATATTAAATTTTTCCTTTGGATATGACAGGCTGGTCCACGTACCCGGGTTTCAAGATGTGGCCTCTTTCTCTCTCCAGGACGTTATCTGGCGCAAAAAAGACAAGTTCATTGCGGGGGCGGGCTCGGCGAATCAATTACCTCCTTAATAACTTGAGAGTTAAAAGTTCTCCAAACGCATGTTCCTTGACATAAGAATACTCACAGAAGGAACGTCCGTTTAAGTCCCGGCATAGTGAACTACGCCAATAATTTTGCTAATTACCAGTTTCTACCTGGCTTTTTAAAGC
>DYES01000089.1 GCA_020725585.1 Desulfovirgula sp. | reverse complement strand
TATCGCTAGCCCGGTGCTGGTGATTGCTAAACCGTTGGTGGGGGGGGTGATGCTTAATCCTCCTGCCGGCGGGGTGATGGCCAATCCCTCGGCCGGCGCCGTAACCATCAGGCCGTTGGCCGGCGCGGTAATCGCCAGCCCAGTGCTGGTGATGCCCAGGTTGCCTGTGGTATCGGTGTTCAAAGCCACGTCCTGGCTGCCGTAAATTTTTATGCGCGCTTTGTCCGGATTGTCTTGAAAAATTTTATAGTTGGGCATCGTTTCGTCATCCTCCCTTTAAAAAATTAATTAAGCTTATTGCAAAACCCCAGAACTACTGAAAAATCTGGGTTTTTGCCGGTTTTTAAAGCAGGATTTCCTCCAGTTTTTGTAGAAATATCTGGTAAGAAATTAACCTGGAGGTGAATCCCTATTGCCTAAACACAAACAAATCTCTCTTTGCGATTTATACGAAGAATTTCAGCAGGCGACCAGTACAAATAAGCTAAGAATGCTCACTGATTACGTGGACATCGAAGAGATCATCCCTTTCGAGGTAAGGTTAGCTTACTACAAATCCACCGGTCGCCCCCCTTATTCTTTAGCTTCCATGCTGTCTGCTTTAATTGTCCAGAAGATCTTTTCCGTTCCGACAGTGGAACTTTTAGTCACCTTCCTTGAACTTTCCGAGCCCCTAAGAGACTTTTGCGGCTTTACCAAGAGCGTTCCCGATCCCGCCACCTTCTCGAGATTTAAAGATAAAATTGGGCCAGAGGAACTAAAGAAAATTTTAGACAGGCTGGTTGAACTCACCGAGTCATACTTAAAAGAACTCGACCCTTTTTTGGCCTCCCTTCTCGTCCTGGACACAACCGGGTTAGAAGTTCCCGTAAGGGAGAATAACCCCAAGTTTTTTTACTCGTTGAAAAACCAGGTCGAGAAGGGAGCCCCCGAGAAGCCTGAAAATGAGATTTACGCAATGACCCTTATGAAAATGCCCAAGTGCGCCAAGGCCGAGCCAAGGGCCAAACTTATGTACACTAACGGCCACTTTGCTTATGCCTACACCGGGGCAATTCTCACCAACGGGTTCGGCCTTGTCAGGAATGTTATGCTTTTCGAAGGCCAGAAGGATCCCGTTCTTTTAAAGCCGGTTTTAAATGATTTCCGGCAACGCCACGACCTCTCCCGTTATGCATTTTTCGCCGGCGATGCCGGGTTTGACAGCACGGAAAACTTCCGGTATCTGGTTAAGGTTTGCCGGCTAAAGCCGGTGATTAACTTAAATCCCCGGAACACAAAAGACTTGCCCGAGCCAGGGTTTGATCCTGATGGCGTGCCGGTATGCCCGAAGAATCAGACGCTAAAGTTTAAATACGCCGGTTTCTGTAAATCCAGGAACCGGATTAAATGGGTCTGTCCGTTGACCAGGCAGGGTAAAAAAGGTTACACCTGCAGCTGTTCTGACCCTTGCACTCCCTCGAAGAGCGGGCGGATGGTGTACACTTACCCCGAGGACAACTACCGGAAGAACACTCCCATCCCAAGGAACTCTAAGTTATGGAAGAAAATTTACCTGCACCGGATTGCCGTGGAGCAGTCGATCTCCCGGTTAAAGCTCCCCTTGATGCTTGGCCGTTTGACAGTAATGGACTTCAACGGTGCCTATTGCGATCTTGTTCTGGCGGCAATTGCCCAGAACCTTATTGCTTTAATTGCTTTAAGAGCCAGGAGAAACGATAAAGTCCGCTCACTCCGTTGGCTTGTTGCTTAAGAGTTGCTGTTTTTCAACTGCCGGGGTTTAAGGGTATTCTTTTCCTTGTTACGGGTCTTCTAAGGTCGATCCATTATCTGTCAACTAAAAGGGTCTTGAAAACGACAGGGGCTCTTTTGATTTTTTCAAGGAACGTTAGTTTTGCAAGCGCCTAAAAAATTAATTGGTAAATCTTAACGATTAATATAAAATATTCAATTCTAAGTGGAAGGTTCCAGGTTCAGTGCATAAATTAACTAAAAAAGTAAAAAAAAATAGAATCGAGGTTTGTTGTTTATGGGAGCCAGAATCAGCCTGTGCATGATTGTCCAGAACGAAGAAAAAAATATCCGGCGGTGCCTGCAGAGCGTTGTCGGGGCCGTGGACGAAATCATTGTGGTGGATACTGGTTCTACCGACGGCACCGTCCAGATTGCGAGAGAGTTTGGAGCGCTGGTTCACCCCTTCCCCTGGAACGGCAGCTTCAGTGACGCACGCAACGCTTCGCTGGAGCCGGCCACGGGAGACTGGATCTTTTTTTTAGACGCGGACGAGGAACTGGCCGGCGAAAGCAGGGAAGCCCTGCGCAGGGTGACTGGCAACGAAAATGTGGAAGGGTATTTTGTGAAGGTAATCAACTACCTGGGTAACGAGGGGTGGATCGAATCATGTCCGGATCTGATCTTCCGCCTTTTTCGGAACCGGCCGGACTACCGCTTTCACGGAGCCATCCACGAGCAGATCGTTGACGTTATTTTGAAAAGGAACAGTCAGGCCAGATACCAGGTGGCCGAAGACCTGGTGATTTTCCACTACGGCTACCTGGACCGCCAGATCCAGGAGAAGGACAAAAAGAACCGGAACCTGGCCCTGCTCCGTCAGGAGCTGGCGCGGGAGCCGGAGAACCGCTTGCTGCGCTACCATTACGGGGTTGAGCTGTACCGCGCAGAAAGGTACGCAGAGGCGGCGGCGGAACTGGTTAAAGCAGCGAGCGGAATCGATCCGCAAACGATTTACCTGCCGAAGCTGTTGCGCTACATTGTTCTGGCCTACCACGCCGCCGGCCAGCCCGAAGAGGCTCTGAAAATCGTCCGGCTGGGTCTGGGGCTTTTTCCAAATTACGCTGACCTTTATTATTACGGGGGTTTGATTAGCTACGAGCAGAAGAATTACGCCCAGGCTTACGAATTCTTTCAAAAAGCACTGGCTATGCCCGAACAGCCCGCTTACTACGCTTCCTTTGGCGGAACGAGGGGCTTTCGTACCTATTACCAACTGGGCCAACTGGCGGAAGCTTTTCTGAACAACGAGGAGGCCATGCGCTGTTACGTCTTGAGTCTGCGTGACAACCCACATTTTACCCCCGCCCTGGAAAGTATCGTGCGCCTCCTTGAGCCGCGGGAAGATCCGGATTACGCCCGGCGGTGCCTGGAGCAGCTCTGCGAATTCTGTACCCCGCAGGCTAACCTCCTGATGGGACAGATTCTTTTCCGGCAGTTTGCCTATCGGTTGGCTTTTGAATACCTGGAACGGGGTCTTGACCCACGAACGGAAGTTCCACCGGAAATGCTGCTCTGGAAAGCCATCTGCTTGATCCAGCAGAGGCGCTTCCTGGAAGCTCTGCGTATCCTGGACGGCTTTGCCCCCGGCCACCGCCTTTACCCGCTGGCCAAGCTGAATAAAATTTTATGCTTCTGGCTGCAGGGAAACCGCCGCCGAACCAGGGCGCATGTGGATGAACTGCTTGCTCTCGGCCTGACGAAAGACACGGGCGCGGTGGTGGTCCTGCTGGGGGATTCGCTCGGCCGGCGGAGAAGGCCCGGTCCGGGGGTTGTCCTGGGTGACGAAGGAATAGCGCTGCTGCTGGACATTGTCCTGCGCGCCCTCGACCTGGGGGAGAAGGAGCGGGCCGAGATGCTGCTGGGCGGCGTTTCCCAGGAGTGCCTGAAAAAGCACGCCGGGGACGTGGGACGCCTGTTTTTCCGGTACGGTTTCCTGGATGAGGCGGAACATTACCTGTGCATTTACCTAAAGACCAATCCGGAATGTGCCGGGACACTGTTTACGCTGGCCGAAATTAAGGAGCGCCAAAACGCCCTTGGCGAAGCCGCCGCTCTTTGCCGGCAGGTTCTGGCGCTAACCCCCGGGGAGCCGCGTGCTTACGTCAAGCTGATCAGGATCTACGGTCAAATGAGAAACGACCTCCTCCGGGAAGCGGTCCAGAGATACCCGGAGGTGCCGGTTTTTCGCCGGCTCTTGGAGGAGGCCGGGCAGGAAGAATGAAACCAACGATTGCTTTGGTCATGATTGTGCGCAACGAGGAGAAGAATCTGCCCACCTGTCTTAAGAGCGCCAGGAACGCGGTCGACGAGATTGTGATCGTGGATACCGGCTCCACTGACCGAACGGCAGAAATCGCCCGCTGCTATACAGACCAGATATACCATTACCCGTGGCAGGGTGATTTCAGCGCGGCCCGTAATTATGCCCTGGACCGGGCGAAAAGTCGTTGGATTTTGTCCCTCGATGCCGACGAAGAACTGGATACCAGCGGCGGTGATCTGCGGACGCTGGTAAGCTCTTCCTGCGGCCGGGAAGCCTTTTTTCTGCCGCTCCACGCCAGGGGCCCGGAATCTGGAGACGATTTCAGCCGGTTTTTCGTTTTAAGGCTCTTTCGGAACAAGGCCGAATACCGCTTTCAAGGGCGCGTCCACGAACAGGTCACGGTGCCCCGCCCGGAAGCGGCAGGCATTGCCGGGGCTCCGGTAATCTGGCACAAACCGCTCTCCGCCCGAGAGCGCAATTACAAAAGAGGACGGAACCTGGCCTTGCTGCGCCGGGCGGTGGAAATGGACCCGGCCAACCCGTTTCTCCAATACTACCTGGGAGTGGAATGGTTGGGCCTGGGGAAGGCCGCCTGGGCGCTGCCTTGCCTTCAACTGGCCTGTGCCCGGCTGACGGACGGACACATCCTGTTCCGTGCTCCGGCGGTGCGTTCCCTGACGGCCTGTTTGAAGGCTCTGGGAAGGCTGGACGAAGCAATTTGTCTCTGCCTGGAGGAAAGCGCAAGGTATCCTACTTATACCGATCTCTTTTTTGACGCGGGTCTTTTGTTTGCAATAAAGGGGGAATACGCCGTAGCCGTCAAGTGGTTTGAGGAAGCCCTGCGGCTCGGTCCGCCGCCGCCCCTGTTCAGCCACACCAACGGCACGGAGAGCTTTTTGTCTCTCTACCACCTGGGTTACTGCTACGAAAAATTGAATGCCCGGAGGGAAGCGCAGGAATGTTATGAACGGGCATTGGCCGCAAATCGGAATTTCATTTATCCGCTTTACAACCTGTTTCTGCTCTGCCTGGTAGAGAAAGGGCCGCGGGAAGCTTTTCGTTACTTCAGAACAGCGGGGTACCTGGACCATCCCCGGCAGGCCGAAACGCTGGCCGGGCTATTCTTTGAGGCAGGTTTTCCGGATCTGGCCTGCGCCTGCCTGGAAGAAGGCTCCCCGGAGGCCGGACCTATGGACGCCGGTTCCCCAGGCGCCGGCCGCGCCTGGCTCCTCGCCCGGTTTTGCATCTATGCGGGACGGTGTTCGGAAGCCTTCGCCCTCCTGGGGCGGTTTCCCTGGAAAGGGGACGTTTGCAGCGGTTCCTTTCCGGTAATTGATGAAATCGTCGCCCTCATTCTCCAGGAAGATTACCGGACGGCGAAGGAAAAGGCTCTTATGTTGTGGCGCCGACCTGCCGGCCGCGGACCGGCCTGGGCGCTCTTAAACCTGATTGCGCTGGCCGGCTCCGGTACGCCGTGCGGCAGGCCGGAAAAAAACCACGAGCCGGCAGTCGTTCAAACAGTCCTGGCCGTCCTGGAGAACTGCTTGCGCGGCTGCGGCTGGGCCGCACCCCGGGAAAGAGCAGGCGGACCGGCCGCCGGGAGATACTTTCTGCTGGCAGAAAAAGCAATGCAGTTTTTGATTCAACTTTCCCCCCGGAGCTGCGCAACTTTAAGTTCCTACCTGGGGGAAAAGGCCGATGCCTTCCGGCGTTTGCTGGAATATAAATTCGGCCTGGCGGGGGGCTTTTCCTCATGAACGGCAGCCTGTCGGTGAGCCTGTGCATGATCGTTAGAAACGAAGCCCATTGCCTCGCCTCCTGCTTCGACAGCGTCCGGCACCTGGTACGGGAAATCATCGTAGTCGATACGGGTTCCGGCGACGGGACGCAGGACGTGGCCGCCCGGTACGGAGCCAGGGTTTTTGCCTTTTCCTGGGGCGAAGATTTCGCGGCGGCCAGAAACTATTCCCTGGCCCGCGCCACCGGTGAGTGGATCCTTGTCCTGGACGCCGACGAAATTCTGGCGCCGGTACAGGCGGAAGAGCTGGCCGCGCTTCTCGCTGCTCCCGGCGTTGAAGGGTACTTCGTAAACATTCGCAGCTACCTGGGCAACGGGGAAGAAGCGGCGGAAGACCAGGTGGTGCGGCTGTTTCGGAACAGACCTTTCTACCGGTTTGAAGGAGCCATTCACGAGCAGGTGGCCGGGGCGATCAAAAGGCACAACGGCGGGAGCGGGCTGGCCTGCTCGTCTTTGTTGATCCATCACTTCGGTTACCTGAACCGGCAGGTACAGGCCAAAAACAAGCGCCGCCGAAATATCGGCGTCATTACCAGGGCTCTGGGCGAAAAACCGGATGATCCTTTTCTCCTTTACAGCCTGGGGATTGAATACCTGCAAGGCGGGGACACGGCGCAAGGCATCGCCCTGCTGGAGAAAGCCCTGCTCAGGGTGCGCGGGGACGAAGGTTATTTTCGCGACTTGCTGCTTCTGCTCTGCCTGTCTCTTTTAAACGCTGGCCAAAAAGAAAGACTGGCTTTTTACCTGAACGGGGCCCTGTCCATGTATCCGGCCGATCCCGACCTGCACCTGCTCTGCGGGGTCCTGGCTCTCGGCGAGGGCCGGTGTGCCGTGGCCGAAGAAGAATTGCGGTGTGCCCTGGCCGGGGAAGCACAAATCCTTCCGCGCCACTACGTGCACACCTTGCTGGGAGACGCCTGCAGCTTTTTGGGCCGGTACCGGGAGGCGGAAAAGGAATATTTAACTGCCCTGAGCTTTGCCCCTCACTATCTGTACCCGCTGGCTCAAATTCTTGACCTCCGGCAGCGGCAGCAGGGCGGCCTTCCGTGGGACGTCTTAAGCCGGTTTGCCTCCTCCGGCCTGAAAAGGGCCCTGGCAAAAAGCCTGGGCGACCACGGGGAATTTCCCCTGGCGCTGGTTCTGATCCTGCTTACCGTTATCGAGGCGGCTGCGGGCGGGGAAGGGGGCCTGTTGGTGGAAAGCTGCCGGGATTATCACCTGATGGTGGAGCAATGCGCTGCTGCCGGGCCCCGGCAGGATCTTTCCCGCCAGTACCTTTTGGCCGGCGCCAAAGAAATGATCGTAGCGGCCGGGGCGCTGCAGGAAGGTTTGAACTGCCCGTTTTTCTCCCCGGTGCGAAGGATTCGCCGGCTGGCTGGGGCCGCCCTGGATGCAGTCGCCGGTGAGCTGTACCTGTCCTCCCTGCCTGCAGCCGTTCCCAAAAAGCGGCTTTTTTGAAACTCCAATGTTGCCGCCACAAACCATTCCCTGATGCAAGGCAGCAGGGTATTGCCCCGTACTGTAGATAACGAAAAAAATCAACCGGAAGGGATGTTTATGAAAAGGGTATTGATTGCCAGCCCAGTCCGGCAAAAGCCGGCTATCTTAAAAGAGTTCCTGTGGTCGCTGGCTTGCCTGAAAACCACTGGGCTGCTGGTGGAATACGCCTTTATCGACGATCATGAAGAGGACAACGGCCTTTTGCGCGCATTTGCTGCGGGCCGGGACGGCATACGGATTTTCCCCGGCCGGGGGACACAGCAGACCTACCACTGCGACGAAAACACCCACCACTGGCGGGAGGACTTAATCTGGAAAGTGGCCGGTTATAAAAATTATTTTCTCCAACTGGCCCGCGAGGAAGGCTTCGATTACTTGTTCCTGGTCGATTCGGATCTGGTCCTCCATCCGGAAACACTGGTCCATCTGGTGGGACTAAAGAAGGACATTGTTTCGGAAGTTTACTGGACCAGATGGGAGGCGGACCTGCCCCCTCTCCCCCAGGTCTGGATAGCTGATCAGTACCGACTGTACCCGCTGGAGCGGGGGGAGGCGCCCGACGAAAAAGAGATCGTCCGGCGGCAGAATGAATTCCTGGAAATGTTGCGGCGGCCGGGGACTTACAAGGTGGGCGGACTGGGAGCCTGCACCCTCATTAGCCGTAAAGCGATCCAGTTGGGAGTTTCCTTCAGCGAAATATACAATCTGGGCTTAATCGGAGAAGACCGGCACTTTTGCGTCCGGGCGGCCGCCCTGGGACTGGAGCTTTACGCCGATACCCACTACCCGCCGTACCACATTTACCGGGAATCCGAATTGGCCGGGTTGGAAGAATACAAGCAGAGAAACTTCCCGGCAGAGGCGAAAACTGATTTTGGCGGTGGCGGCAGAATTGTTCCCCGGGGTAAACATCCGCCCGCTCGTCAGGGGAGCAGCATTACCCTGGCCATGCTCGTCCGGAACGAGGCCGGGCGGTACCTGGAGAGGGTCCTCGAGCACGCGGCGCAATACATTGACCGGGCCGTTATTTTGGACGACGCAAGTGAGGACGATACAAGGGAAGTGTGCAAAAAAGCCCTGCGGGGCGTTCCTATGACTCTGGTTTCCAACCGGGAGTCAGCCTTCGCCAACGAAATCGTCCTGCGCAAACAGCTGTGGGAACTGGCTGCTGGAACCAACCCCCACTGGATCCTGATCCTAGACGCGGACGAAATTTTCGAAGAACGGGCCACAAAAGAATTACGTCTGCTTGCCGGCAACCCGGAAGTTGACGTCTATTATTTTCGCCTCTACGACATGTGGGACGATAAGCACTACCGGGAAGACGAATACTGGCGGGCCCACCATTACTACCGGCCCTTTATGGCCCGGTATCTCCCAGGTTTTCCGTACCGGTGGCAGGAAATCCCGCTGCACTGTGGACGCTTTCCGGAAAATATCACGGAGCTTCGCGGGGCTAAAAGCACGCTGCGGGTAAAGCACTTGGGCTGGATGAAGCCGGCGGACCGTTTAGCTAAATATTACCGGTACAAGAAACTCGATCCGGAAGGTCGTTACGGGATAATGGCCCAGTACCTATCCATCCTCGATCCCAAGCCAAACCTTGTGGCTTGGGAGGAGTAAAAATAAAATTTTAGCAAAAACTTTCCTGGCTGGCGAGAACCGGCTGGTTGCAAAAAACCTCTTTGTTCTTTGCTTATTGATTTGCACCATGACGTGGCGGTGAACATAATATGTATCAACGTAATGTGGTATCAACCATAGTGTAGTTGATCTTTGTTTTGTTATTTACCGGGCAGAAGGAGTGAAAGTGATGGCCTATCAGTTAAGTAGTTTCGATATGCTGGCGTCGCAGGATACGGATGCCCAGCATCAGCACGATTTTTTTTTGCTGCCGGAAACGCGCGTGCTCATCAGCGGTGTAGTGAGGCGGCCGGACGGCACGCCCGTACAAGGCGCAGTAGTACAGTTTTTTAAAAAAGAGGGGGACAATTTGGGTCCGCTGATCGGGCACACCTTCTCCGATGAAGACGGCCATTTTTTATTCGGCCCGTTGGCGCCCGGAACGGAATTCAAGATCAAGATCTTTTACTGGGACGTTATGGAGCACCAGACACCAGAGGGAGTTAAGTCTTCCGGAATATTTCCACCGGTCATTCTACCCCCGGTGGCCCCCTTGCCCCCGGTGGCCACTTTGCCGCCTGTAGCTCCCTTACCGCCCATAGCTCCCTTACCGCCCACAGCTCCTTTTGCTGCAAAAGGGCAAGGAAATGAGGCTAAATAGGGAGCACAATGGAAAGATTAGGTAGCACAAATGAAAAAACCCACGTAGTTTCCGTAATTATCCCCTGTCGCAACGAGGGCCTTTATCTTCAGCATACTCTCCTTTCGATGACCCGGGCAAAAACAGGGCTATCTTTCGAAATAATTATCGTTGACGATTGTTCTACCGATGGCTGCTGCGATTTTGTGAAGGATAGCCGCTGGGGGGTGAACTTGATCGAATCGGCCGGCCTGGGTGTGGCCAGGGCCAGAAATTTAGGGGCCGGAGAGGCAAGGGGTGATTTGCTCTGTTTTTGCGATGCCCACCTGACTGTCGACGACTTCTGGCTGGATGAATTAGCCCGGCCCTTGCTCGGGGAAGAAGCTGAGCTGGCCTGTCCCGGCATTGCTTCCGCTGCCGACCCACGGGCAATCGGTTACGGAGTGACCTGGGACGACAAGCTGAACTGGTGCTGGCTTTACGAGGAGCCTTCCACAGTGAAATATGTTCCGCTTGTCCCCGGCGGGTGCCTGATGGTGCGTCGGGATGTTTTTGAGGACCTGGCCGGTTTTGAGCAAGGATTACGTGTTTTTGGTTACGATGATCAGGAATTTTCTTTAAAGGCCTGGCTTTTCGGCTACCGGGCGGCAGTGGCCCCCGGAGTGGTCGTTTCCCACGTTTTCCGGCAGGAGCACCCCTATCCGGTAGGCTGGTCGGACCTCATTCATAATCTGTTGTACATGTCCTATCTTCATTTTAACGAAAGGCGGATCCGGAAAACAATTGAAATGGTAAAAAATCGCCAGGACTTGGGTAGCATCCTGGCCGGTTTGCTGACCGGCGACGTTTGGAAAAAGCGCCGGACTTACCTGTCGCGGCGGCGCTACGACGACGACTGGTTCATGACAAAATTTGAGATCAATTACTGAGAGGGGACCTGTTAATTTACCCTGAAGCTTCGCTTGTGATTCCCTGCCGCAATGAAAAACATTACCTCCGGCAAACCCTGGAGCATATTTTAAACGTTCCGGCCGGCGCGTCCTACGAGGTAATCGTTGTTGATGACGGCTCCGGGGACGGATGTTGTGACTTTTTGCGCCGGGGCAATTTATTGGCGTCTTCTGCTCAGGAGGCTTGCCTGCCGGAAATCAATTTGTTGACCACGTCTGGTACGGGAGCGGCCCGCGCGCGCAACCTCGGCGCTGCCCAGGCCCGTGCCCGGCACATAGTTTTCTGCGACGCACACGTTATCGTTTCTCCCGGGTGGCTGAAAGGGCTGCTTGACTGCCTGGAAAAAGGGGAGGCGGACGCAGTCTGCCCGGCAATTACTCTTACCCGGCCGCTTCACTATACCTTTTATGGGGGCGTTTGGGACGAAAATCTTTCCTGGGTAGGGATAACCTCTTCACCTTTTTGCCTGCAGGAAGTACCCCTTGCTCCTTCCGGCTGCCTGGCCGTGCGCGGGAGCGTTTTTAGAAATGTAGGGGGTTTTGAAGGAGATCTGCGGGTGTGGGGATTTGACGATGCTGAATTTTCTTTAAAATTATGGCTTTTTGGTTTTAAATTAGCTGTTCATCCCCGGATTAAAATTTTACATATCAGCCGCCCCTCCCCAGAATATCAGCGCCGGGGGGAGCACCTGGTCCATAATTTGCTCCTGCTGGCCCTCCTTCATTTTTCTGATTTCCGACTGGCCAAGGCAGTTATGCTGGCAAAAAATTTTGCCGGTTTTACCCCTGGGTTGATTGCACAGCTCTGGTCCAGATATTCCGAGCGTCGCGCTGACTACCTGCGGCGAAGGGTTTTTTCTGACGACTGGTTTATGCACAAATTTAAAATTCCTTTTTAGATAACGTTTTGAATGGCAGGTGTTTAGGCTTGGTCACTGATGCGGCAGAAGATAAGAATTCCGAAATGGGAAACTGGGCAAACAACAGTTTGGAGGAGTATGTAAAAATGCATCATTACGTTCCTTTCCGGAGGGAGGAATTCCGTTTGGGCAGGCTGGGGGAAAAGAAAATGGCGTTGGTTACGCACGTCCACCGGCAGGAACGGTGGAAGGAAACAGGACCTTCCTTTGCCGTAACCAGAGAATTCGATCTCATCCGGAACCTTTTTTGTATGGACACCTTTAACATTTACGAAGTAAAGGCGGCAGACTTGCGGGGTTACGATCTGGTGATCCTCGTTCATTTTGCTCCTGATTTTCCGGAGCTCCTTTTCGACATTAAACGAGGCGGCCGGACCAAGGTGGCGTTGTTAATCGACGGCGGATGTGAATATTTTACCTGGTTTCCTGTAAAAGATATGCGGATCAAGCTGGAATGGCTTAAAAGTTGCGACCTGGTGCTCACCTGGAGCAGGCTTAAAATAAATTTTCTTTCCCTTTTTACCGAGGCCCCGGTAGTCAGCCTGGATAATCCGGCGCCGGTTCATCACCTGGTAAATTTCATCCGTCCGCGCGGACAAAGGGAACGGCGCGTCCTGGTCAACGGTTCCCTCGGGCTGCACTGGAACGGCCTGGCCAGTTTAATGGTGGCCATGGAAGCGGGCATGCCGGTCGACGTCCTGCAGCAAGATTTGCTTCACCGCGATAGCTCCCGGGATGAAGAGAGACTTCAGTTTTACGAAGCGGTGGGAAGAAAATACAAAAGAGAAATCATCATTTTGCCTTACATGCTTTGGTACCCAGACTTTATTCAACACGTTTCCCGCTATTACCTGGCAGTTTGCCTGGACGCGCGGACGGTTTCGGGACGTTTTACGGGCGACATGGCCAGCGTGGGGGTTCCGGTGGTAGGGAGCAATACGCTAGAGCAGCAGCGAGAATGTTTCCCGGAAACTACCGTTCCTCCGTATGACGGGGAAGGGGCTAGGGCGAAAGTCGCCCGGTTAATTGAAGATGATAATTTTTATGAGCGCGTTTGCCGGTACGCGGTGGAAAAAAAGTACCGGCGCTCCAATTACCGGCGCTTCTTTGAAACCTTAAGAAACGCCTTGGAAAACCTTCTCTGTGCAAATTAGGGACACTTGCACCAGTAGCTTCATATAATGTCATTAATTAGCATCTTTTGAAGATAAGATGAGAATTGGAAAAAAATTTTGTAGAAAGAAGCGGGGAGTAGAATGAAACTGAGCGTTGTTGCGCCGGTTTTAAATGAGGAATTTTTCTTGCCTCTTTATTTAGAAAGCGTCTTGGCCTATGCCGACGAAGTTATTCTCCTGGACGGCGGAAGCAGAGACCGAACCGTAGAAATAGTGAAATCTTTTCAGCGAAAAACGAAAAAATTGAAACTGTTTGTTCAGCCCCAGCAAGGGCTTCCGTATTCTGATGACTGGAACGAAGGGGCGCGGCGGAATTTTTTACTGGACGCCGCTACAGGGGACTGGGTCCTGGCCCTGGACGCTGACGAAATCATGGACGACGCCTTTGCCGCGGTAAGAGAGGAACTGCTGGCTGACCCGGGCGTAGATGCTTACGGGTTTGCGCTGGTGAGCTTCTGGCGGGACCCGTTTACGGTTCGGGTGAATACGCCCGGTGACCCGCACTGGCAGACCACCAAGTACGCGCTGTTCAGGAACAATAAACGTATCCGCTACGCTCCCCGGCGTCACCACCCCATCCTTTTGTACGCCGGGAAACCTTTTTGGGAGCAAAGGGAGCGGCTGGCAGAACGGCTGGATATTAAGCTTTTCCATTATCATTACGCCCTGGGCCCGCGGATTAAATTTAACGACAACCGCCGGGGGGATGTAAACAGGTTTAATAACATGGGGGAGCCGGACTGGACATTTACTCCCCAAAATTATCAAATTAAAACAGAACCCTTCGCGGGCTGCCACCCGGAAGTTATCCGTGGTTTTTTAGCCCAGGCGCCGGAGTTTTTTTTACCCAGCGAGGAAATTCCAAAGCTGGATTTAACCTGCTTATCCTTTGACCGCTACCAACTGTTCCAGGCGCTGGCGGACCTGGTGAACACTCTGGGCGCCGATGGCTTGAGCGTCCTGAACGTTGGCCTGGTCGACGCCGATTTTTCTTTATTTGTGCCGGGCCAGCGGGTCACCTGGCTGGATAAAAGCAGCAGCCTGGATGCACCCGCCTTGCCTTTTGCCGACCGGTCTTTTGATGTGGCGCTGGCCGTAGACGTGGCCGGGGCGATGGCCCCTCCGATCAGGGAAAGCTTTGTGCGGGAAGTGGTTCGGGTAGCCTGCAGGAGGGCGGTGATCACCACCCCGCATGCGGATGCGCTCCCGACCGGGCGCCTGATTTACCACCTGACGCAAAATCCTTACCTTAAGCCCCACCTGGAAAAGGGTTTCCCTGCCGCAGGGGAAATGGAAGAGATTTTGCATAAAATAAGTCTGCCTTACCGTAAATTTCCCAATACCGGCTTGGCCAGCTGGATGGGGATGCTTTTGGCCAGCCATTTTGTCGACGGTGAAAAGCGGCGGGTTTTAGACCGCTTTTTCAACTGGCACTTTGCCCGGCAGGAAAATCGTTACCCCTGCTACCGTTTAATCTACGAAATAAATGTCGAAACGCCGTAACTGCAAAAGTCTGTTTGAAGGGATGGACAGGATGCACACTTTTCCCGAACGCGAATTTGATCTTGGCCAGCTGGCGCAAAAAAAGTTTGCCCTGATTACCAAGCAGCAGTTAGACACGTACCAGCTCAACCGGGGAAGGTTTTATCCGGACAGGTACGAGTGGCTGATCGCCCGCCTTTTCCTCATGGATGTATATAATCGCATTCAGCTGCCGGAAGCTACGCTGAGCAGTTACGACTGCATTCTGATCGTTGTCGACAGTCTTTCCGATGCTGGCCTGCTTACCATGCTTAAACAAAAGACAGGGGTTAAAACCGTTCTTGTGGTCAGCCCCGACTGCGAGCCTTATCTTTGGTGGAAAGAAAACCCTACCGTCGGCTACAGCTGGCTCAGCCAGAGCGATTTCATTTTGACCTTTTGTGAAACGCACGCCCGTTACTTTTCCCTGTTTGTCAGCGCCCCGGTGGTTAACCTGGATGCCCCGCTGGCCGTGCACGCCGCCGCCGATTTAATCAGGCCGGCCGGGCAGCGCGAACGCAGGGTCCTTTTAAGCAGCTTTCTAAGTAAGGGCTGGAACGGGCTCACCAGCCTTTACGCCGTCCTTCCCTACGGCCTGCCGGTAGACGTGTTGTTTTTCAACCTGGACGATCGGGGAGTGCTGAACAGGCAGGAAGTAGTCTTTTTATACCAGGAGGCGGCCAGACAATTTAACTGCGAAATAAACTTTCTGTCTCATTTGCCCTGGTACCCGGGGTACCTGCAAAAACTCGCCAGTTATTACCTGGGCATTACTATGGACGTCTTTTCGTGCACTGGAGGGTTTTGTGCGGAAATGGCCAGCGTCGGCGTGCCCGTGGTGGGCAGCAACACTTTTGAGCAACAAAGGATCTGTTTTCCCGAGCTTTCTTTCCCCCCTTTTGACGGCTTAAGCGCCCGCAAGGCGGTGGGGCGTCTATTGCAGGACCGCAGCTTTTACGAGAGGGTCGCCGTCTACGCCCGCCAAAAAAAGCAGGAAGCCAATTATTCCCGGACCTTTGCGCTCCTCAAGGAATCTTTTCTTTATCTGTTTTCGTCTCCCCAGAATGAGCGGGCTTCCTTTTTTTTGTCCGCGCAGGCGCAGTATTTCCAGCCGCCCCCGCTCGCGCCGGAGCAAAACGAAGACCGGCAAAGGAGGGCGCCCGGTGGTTATGACATAATTTTTTTTCCCGTCATCGACTGGAACCACCGGTTTCAGAGGCCGCAGCACCTGGCCTGCGGCCTGGCCAGGGCCGGGCACCGCGTATTTTACCTACGGACCACCTTCCGGATGGGAGCTGAGTTTCCGCAGGTACGCCAGATTGCCGAGAACATTTCCGAGGTGGAGCTCCCGTATTCCCGGTCCATAAACGTGTACCGGGAGCAAATGGATGCCGACCTGGTGGAAAAAGCGGGCGCAGTCATAGATTTCTTGCGCCGAAAAGAAAATATTTTAGAGGCAGTTTGTATCGTCCATTTGCCTTTCTGGACGCCCCTGGTGGAAAAACTAAATAGGGAATACGGGTGGATGGTCGTTTACGACTGCCTGGACCGGCACGACGGTTTTTCCACCAACGGAGCCGCCATGCTTATCCAGGAGGAGAAGCTGACGCGCCTGTGCAACCTGGTGGTGGTAACGTCCCAGCAGCTGTGGGAGCAGAAGAGAAATCTCAACCAGAACTGCCTGCTTATTCGTAACGCCACCGACTTTGAACATTTCGGAACGTATTTTGGGCAGATTCCTTTACCCCTGCAAAAACTGTCCGGGCCAATCATCGGCTACTTCGGCGCAATTTCCGAATGGTTTGATGTGCAGCTTGTGGAATATCTTGCGCGCCAACGGCCGAATTACAAATTTGTCCTGATTGGAGATACTTTTGGGGCGAACACGCAAAGCTTATCTTCCCTGCCGAACGTTTGCCTCTTGGGCGAGCTCCCTTACCAAAAATTGCCGGGCTACCTGCATTCATTCGACGTCTGTCTGATCCCTTTTCGGATTACTCCGCTGACAGAAGCAACGAACCCGGTGAAGTTTTACGAATACCTAAGCGCGGGCAAGCCGGTGGTTTCGGTACCCCTTCCCGAGCTGATCCCTTATGTAGCAGATCGGCTTGTCTATATCGGAGAAACTAAAGAGGGTTTTTTAGAAGCAATGGAAAAAGCGCTGGCCGAGAATGCCCCCGAGATAGTCCAGCAAAGAAGAGAATTTGCCCGCCAGAACACCTGGGCAAAGCGCGTCGCCAGCCTGCAGGCGGCAATTAAAAAAACTTACCCGTTGGTCAGCATCATTATTTTAACTTATAATAACTTACACTTAACCGAGCAATGCCTGAACAGCATTTACCGCTACCCTACCTACCCCCACTTTGAGCTGATCGTTGTTGATAACGCGTCTACGGACGGCACGCGCGCCTACCTAAAAGAGCTGGCCGGCAACAAGGAAAACGTGAAATTAATTTTTCACGACCAGAACGTGGGCTTTGCGCGGGGGGTCAATACGGGGATTAAAGCCGCCGAAGGGGAGTACGTCGTGATCTTAAATAACGACACGGTGGTTACTCGGGGCTGGTTAAACAAGTTAATTCGTTACCTGGAAAAAGACCGGACCATCGGTATGGTGGGGCCGGTGACCAATTTAGCCGGCAACGAAGCCAGAATAGAAACGAGCTACAGCAACCTGGAAGAAATGGAGCAGTTCGCCCAGCGGTACACTCGCGAGCACGAAAACAGTTATTTTGAAATCGACACCCTGGCCATGTTTTGCGTGGCCATGCGGAAAACCTTGTTTGCGGAAGTAGGCTTTTTAGATGAACAGTTTGAAATAGGCATGTTCGAGGACGACGATTTTGCCCTGCGGGTAAAAAACCGCGGTTATAAAATCATTTGCGCCGAAGACGTGTTTGTTCACCACTTCCATAACGCGAGCTTTAAATTAATGGGCGAGCAGAAGTACCAGGAAATATTTACGGCCAACCGCAGGCGCTTTGAGGAAAAATGGGGGATCAAATGGCAGCCCCATCGCTATCGATGGTGACACCAAGCCGTTTTGCTGTTTTTGACCCCCCTATTCCTGATTCCTGCTGGCAAAAAGGAGAGGCAGCAATGCAAAAATTTATGTTCGGCCCACCAGCCGGGAAAAAGTTTGCGCTGGTTTCCTACCGCCACCCTACCCGTTCCTGGGAGAAGCAAAATTTTTCGGGACCTACCAAGCTGGCCGGGGTATTGATCAGGCTTTTGCGCATGGACACTTTCTATATCCACACGACCACACCCGAAATGCTCCAAGACTACGATGTTTTAGTGGTCATCTATAATATTGCGCCCGATTTGCCCGGCTTTTTGGATCAGTTGCGGAAAAAGACGAGGGCCCGGATTGCGCTGCTTGTGGACGGCGACTGCGAAACCGTCAACTGGTGGCAGGGGAGCAGGGTGCCGGTTTTTCTCGACTGGCTGGCCAAAGCGGACCTGGTGCTTACTTTTTGTGAAACCCACGCACGCTATTTCACCCTTTTCACTTCCGCTCCCGTGGTCAGTCTGAACTGTCCTTTGAGCGCAGACGAGATCGCAAAACTGGCCCGGCCGCAGGAACACCGGGAGAAGCGCATTCTGGTCAGCGGGCCGCTTTTTCGGGAATACAACGGGCTGACGGCGTTGTACGTGGCTCTGGAAGCGGGCTGGCCGATTGACGTGCTTTCTTCCCGCAAGTACAATGAGGAGGTTTTACAGATCCCAGAAACAGTGGAATTTTATCGGGACTTAACCCGGGAAACGGGGCGGGAAATCAATCTTTTGCCTTATCTGCCGTGGCACCCCGACTACCTAGCGCGCGCAGCCCGATACTACCTGGCCGTAAATATGGATTTCCGTACGCACGCAGGTCTTTTTTCAGCAGAAATGGCCGCCCTGGGCATTCCTGTGGTCGGGAGCGATTCCCTGGATCTCCAGCTCCGGCTCTTCCCGGAAACTACCTTTAATCCCTTTGACGGCCAAAGGGCGCGCCAGGCCATCAGGAGGCTTGTCTGCGATCCTGGCTTCTACCGGGAGGTAAGCCAGCGGGCCTTCCGGGTAGGAATAGAATACACGGGCTGCCGCCGGGTGGGGGAGATCGTAGCCAAAGTCTTTCGCTCCCTGATCTAATCTAAATTCATGAAATAACCGGGGAAAACTAGTTGTTGCAGTGGGGTGGAAAAACAATGGACGCCAGAGCCAAGAAATTCCTGTTAATTACCATCGACACCCTCCGGGCGGATCACCTGGGCTGTTACGGCTACCGGAAAAATACATCTCCTCACCTGGATGCCCTGGCCCGCCAGGGAATTCTTTTTCGGCACGCCTACTCTCCCTGCACATATACTGTCCCGGCGCACGCCTCGATCATGACCGGGAAATACGTTCCCCACCATTCGATCGGCTACTACCAGGGGAGCCGGGCGCTGGATGTCAACCGGGATATTACACTGGCGGAAGTCATGAGAAGCAAAGGCTTTGCCACGGCCGCCTTCGTCAGCGCCCTGGTCCTCCACCGGGAGTGGCGGCTGGACAGCGGTTTTGAAGTCTATAACGACACCATGACGGGAAGCGAACAAAACCGCCCCTTTGCGCTCATCCGGGACGGCCTCCAGACTAATGCGGCCGCCCTAGCGTGGATAAAAAAACATGGTTACGAAAAATTTTTTGTTTGGATTCATTATTTTGACGTTCACGGTCCTTACCTGCCGCCCGCTCCTTATAACAGTTGCTTTGCCCCGGAGGATTACGGGGAAGAGCCTGTTCTGCTGGAGGTGGTGGATGACGGGTCCGCCGGGGGTATTCCCCGCTACCAGCTCTTAAGAGATGATCAGACAGGCGAGGTGATCCGGGACGCCCGGCATTACCTGGCCGGTTATGACGGCGGGGTGCGGTATGTTGATCACGTAGTGGGTGAATTGTTCCGGGAATTGCAGGAAGTCAACCTATTCCCCGAAATGCTGGTGATCATTACTTCGGATCACGGTGAGGCGCTGGGTGAAAACAACGTCTACTTTTTTCACGGGCTTACCCTTACCCCGGAACAAATCCACGTTCCCTTGCTGGTCAAATTACCTGCTGGGGAAAACCCGGCAGGCCAAAACGCCAGCGTCCCGGTGAGCACCGTGGACATTATGCCCACCTTACTGGAAATGGTTGATTTTGACTACCGCCACCTGTCCCTGGACGGGCTACCTCTGTGGTGGGCCCTTCAGCGGCCGGAGCTCCTTCGGGAACGAGCCGTTCACAGCGACCTGGTTGGGCAGGAGGCAATTATTTGCCAGGATAAATTAATTCTTTCCCCCCGGGTACCCGCCGCCGACCTTGGTTATCTTTATAACCCAGAGCTGGTAGCCAAAAAACAAGTGATTTCTTTATTTGCAAATTCAACGGCAAAAAGGCCAGGTGAACTTCGGTGAAGGATATGGATAAAAAGGAATTGATCAGGAGAGAGTTGCTGGCGAGTGCCGAAATTAAGAAAATAATGGCCGAAAAACAGGCGGAAGTCATCCTGGAGATAGCCAGGTTATTAATCCGGGTTATCAAGGGGCGGGGGAAGATCCTTCTTTGCGGCAACGGCGGCAGCGCGGCCGAAGCTCAACACCTGGCTGCGGAGCTGGTCGGACGCTACCGGAGGGCGCGCAGGGCTTTGCCGGCGTTGGCTTTAACGGCCGATACGGCTGCCTTAACGGCAATCGGCAACGACTTTGGTTACCAGGAAGTTTTCTTGCGCCAGGTAGAAGCGCTGTTAGACCCGGAAGATGCCCTGGTGGCCCTGAGCACCAGCGGAAACTCCCCCAACGTGTTGGCGGCGGTGGCGGCGGCGAAAGCAAAAGGGGCTGCCACCGTGGGGCTTACCGGCCGGGACGGCGGAGCTTTAGGCCGCCATGCCGGGCTTTCGCTGCTGGTTCCGGCTGCGCAAACAGCGCGCATTCAAGAGGCCCACCTGGCCGTCGGACATATTCTCTGCGGGTTGATTGAAGCGGCCCTGAGCGATTAAGGCCGGGAGAAGGGGAGAGGATCCGCCCGGGAGTAACGGGCGAGAATTGTCCTGATTATGCCGGTAGAAGAGTAACCGGCCAGCACGGGCAAAAGGACGACCCGCCCCCCGTAGGATTCGACCAGCGGGGCCTCCGGCAATTCCTCCCGGCGGTAGCCTGCCTTCACGTATATTTCGGGCTTGAGCTCCGCGATGATTCTTTCGGGGGTCAACTCTTCAAAAATGACTACAAAGTCGACGCATTCGAGGGCGGCCAGCATTTCGGCCCGGTGGACGGCGGGGAAGAGTGGTCTTTGCTGTCCTTTCAAGCACTGGACAGAGCGGTTATTGTTCACGCCGACGACCAGCGCATCGCCCAGTTTTCTTGCCGCCTGCAGCAGGCGCACGTGACCCGGGTGCAGCAAGTCAAAGCACCCGTTTGTAAATGCTACTTGCCGGTTGCAGGTGCGCAGGGCGTTAATTTCTTTTTTCAGTTTGGCAATATGGTAAAGTTTAGAAATAAAAATCCCTCCCGGAAAACAGGTGAACAATCAAAAATCAAAAATCAAAAATCAGGAATCAGGAATCAGGAATCAGGAATCAAGGATGAGCACGCTTTCCCGTAGAAACGCCGGGAAATATATTTTTGCTAAGGGGAAGAATTGCTTTTTTGCATGAGCTCCAGAATGTCCCGGATGTCGCGGCGGGTTACCAGGGCGGTTCCTTTTTTGCGCACGGCGGCTCCGGCAGCAAGGTTGCCGAAAGTGAGTGCTTCCTTGAGGGGGCACCCCCCGGCCAAGGCCACGGCCAGGGCGGCCACCAGGGTATCCCCGGCGCCGGCGACGTCAAATACTTCGCTGCTTACCGCCGGGAGATGCCATACCTGTGTGTCGGGCTGGATTAAGGCGCTTCCCTTTTCTCCTCTGGTGATTACCACCGCCTGGCAGGCAGTTTTTTTCAGGATTATTTCCCCCGCCCGCCGCAGGGAATCCCGGTCGGCAATGGGCATTCCGGCGGCCGTCTCCGCCTCCTTTAAATTCGGGGTGATGATGTTTGCTCCGGAGTATTTGGCGTAATCGGTTCCTTTTGGATCGACAATCAACGTCTTTTCTTCCTGGCGGCAAAGAGCAACCAGCCTTTGGGCTAAAGGGGCGGTGACCACTCCCTTGGCATAGTCGGAAATTACCGCCACCTGCACCGAGGGTAGGATTTTGCGCGCTTCCCGGATGATTTCGTCTTCCTGGGCGCTAGAAATAGGCGCCGGCTGCTCCCGGTCTACGCGCAAAAGCATTTGCTGTCCGGCCATCACCCGCGTTTTTAGGGTCGTCGGCCTTGCCCGCACCCGGATCTCTTGAAAGGCCACCCCCTGCGTGCGCAGGCGACGGGACAGCCAGCGGCCGTAACGGTCGCGCCCCGTAACGCCGATCAGGAAAGCCTGCCCGCCCAGGCTTTGGATGTTGCCGGCCAGGTTGGCCGCTCCCCCGGGCGCCAGTTTGACGCGCTCAATTTTCAGGACGGGAACCGGCGCTTCCGGGCAGAGGCGGGTGGCGATTCCGTATATGTAACGGTCCACCATCACATCGCCCACCACCAGCACGTGCAGCTGCCCGCCGGAGCTGAAGATCTTTTCGAAATACACGTTGCCCCACTCCCCCGTGCGCATGGACTTAAAACCTCAACAAAAGCCAGGTAAGCGTTTTTTCGCCAGTAACTTCAGGGCCTGTTCGATAACGTCTGCCGGGTCGACCTCTTCCAGGCAGTAAATCCTATCCCGGCGGCAGCGCGAGTTGAAAGCTCCTACCTGCAGGTGGTGGCAGCCGCGGCAAGCGCCCCTGGTTTGCACCCCCACGCTGAGCGCGTTAAAGGGCAGCCTTTTGTCCGGGTCCGTACAGCCGAAAACGGCGACTACAGGTGTTTTTACCGCTCCCGCCAGGTGCAAAAAAAGGGAATCGATGCAGATTAACAAATCGCATTCCGCAAGTGTAGCGGCAGCCTGCTTGATGGTGGTTCGTCCGGTCAGGTCAATGCCTTCCCCCAGGTACATCCCCCGGTCGCTGCTGAACTCCACCACCGTGGCGCCGTACCTTTTCTTGAAAAACCGCAGGACCCGGCGGAATTTTTCCGGCGCCCACATGCGGTGCGGCCAGCTGGGGCCGCGGTGCACCCCAATCAGGGGCCTGTTAAGAGGTTCTGCCTGGAGAAGAATATTGCGGGCAAAATTCCGGTCCTCTTTGCGCAACTCGATTTTGTATTCCCGAGAAGACAGTTCTACCTCCGCACAGAGCGCGTAGGCGTCAACGATATGCTTCTCCGGCGTGTATTCATACCACAGCGTGTAGGTAAGTTCTTCTCCGGCGCGGCGGTATTCTAAAATTTCTTCGTAACCGCCAAAACAAGCAACAATTTCATCAAGGAGCGGGTGATCCTTGATTGCTTCGCTTCCGTAAGGGCTGCAGACGAAAGTAAGCCAACTGTACGGATATTTTTCTTTTAAGGCCTGGAGAATCGGGGTGGTCAGCAGAACATCGCCTGCTCCCCCCACCCGCTTGACCATGATCCTGGGTCTTCTTTCCATCAATTCACCCGCTTTTAAGAAAGTTTTTTTGAGTCTCTAAAGTAAAAGTTAGCAATTGCTGGTAACTAACTCTCTTTATAATATGCCTACCTGGAGATCGTTGTTCCCTGCCTGCATAGTATGTAGTAATAAATAGTAGTATTTTCAGGTTAGGAAGGGGTTCGGATGAAAAGACGGGCGGTATTTCTGGACCGGGACGGCACGCTGATTGAGGAAAGAGATTATTTATACCGCCCGGAGCAGGTCAACCTGCTCCCCGGCGCCGCCCGGGCGGCGCGCCTGCTCCGGGAGGCCGGTTTTTACCTCGTGCTGGTAACCAACCAGTCGGCGGTAGCTAAAGGGTTGCTGACCGAAAAACAACTGGCTGTAATCCACAACCGGCTTCAGCATCTCCTGGAGCGAGAAAAAACAAAACTCGATGCCGTCTATTATTGTCCCCACCACCCCCAGAGCGGTTCGGTTTCTTACCGAATGAGTTGTGCCTGCCGTAAACCTGCTCCGGGCATGCTCCTTCGAGCGGCCGAGGAGCACGACTTGTGCTTGTGCAACTCATTTTTGGTGGGTGATAAGCTTACGGATATAGTGGCGGGGAGGCGGGCCGGCTGCCGGACTATCCTGATCAAGACCGGTTACGGGGAACAAGAACTGCGCAAGATCTGGCAGGCGCGGATAATTCCCGATTTCGTCCTGGAAAACCTTGCCCAGGCGGCCCGATTGATCTGTGCTTATTCAATATACCCCAGGGCCTGCAGGTGTTCTTTTATCTTTGGGTCCACTTGCGGGGGCGCAACCTTTTCGAGGTAGCCGTGTTCTTCCAGCCAAGCGATAATTTTGGCCATGCTTTGGGGGATATCTTCTTTATTCGTTTCTACAACAATTTCTGGGTTGAGCGGCTCTTCGTAGGGATCGGAAATGCCCGTAAAATGCGGGATTTCGCCGGCGAGCGCTTTTTTGTACAGCCCGTGGGGGTCGCGCCGGATCAGCGTATCCAACGGGCACTTCACATATATTTCGAGAAAAGGTTTTATTTCCTGGCGACAGTAAGCGCGCATTTCCTGGTACGGAGAGATAAACGAGGCCAGCACGATGACGCCGTTTCTGGTCAATAGCTTCGCCACGTAGCAGGCCCGCCTGATGTTCAGGTCCCGTTCCTTCCGGGTGTACCCCAGATCAGAGCCCATCGCTTTCCGGAAAGAATCGCCGTCCAGCCTTTCCACGGCCAACCCGCGGCCGCTCAGCTTGACTTGCAGCAGATCGGCCAGGGTACTTTTGCCCGCCCCGCTCAAACCCGTAAACCATAATGTGAATCCTTTCTTCAAAAAAAACCGCCTCCCTTTATTCAATGGTCCTGCCTTCTATATCGGCGGGGACAGGGATACCGAAAAAATCCAACACAGTGGGGGCCACGTCCACTAAATGCCTGCCTTCAATCTCTCCGCGAGCCCTTTTGCCGGACATGATGAAAATTCCTTCGCAGTCGTGATTGGCGTCGTCCGGTCCGGTGTCGTTTTCCTCCAGGTACCAGCCGGGATGCCCCACGCTGCCGATGGCGCGCCAGGACAGGTCGCCAAAGTAAATCAGCAGGTCGGGAGCAATGTTTTTCCAGCGGCCGTAAGTCTCTTCCGGGGTAAGGACGCGGGTGTTTAAGCGCCGCCCAGATTGGTCGGGAAGGGCTTCCAGTTTCCTCTTTAATTCGTCCCGCAGCTGATGGTAAAGAGAGGGCTCCACGGCACCTTGGGGCTCTCTGCCCTTAACGTTTAGATACACCCGCCCGCAGTAACCTCCTTCGCCCCAGGCGTAAGTTCGCGGCCAGATTACGCCGGCCCGGGCCAAAGGAAGCACCTGGGAAGGCTTTTCGGCCAGCGTCAGGTAGCCGTGATCCACGAGCCATTGGTTAAGGGCGATTCCGCCGTCCATTCTTTTTGCCCCGTGATCGGAAACGACCAGGATTAAAGTTTCTTCCGGGACAAATTTCAACAATTCGCCAATCTCCCGATCCAGGTAGCAATAGTAATCCCTGATAGCGTTTTCGTAGGGATTGCCCGCCCGGTACCGGCGGTGCTCCGGGTCGGTAAAGCTCCAAAACCCGTGGTGAATCCTGTCCGGGCCCATCTCCACCAGCATAAAAAAATCCCATTTTTTCCTGCTCAGCAGGTAACGGGCCAGGGCAAACCTTTGCCGCGTCATTTTGTATATTTGCTCTAAAAGGTGCTCCTTGTCGTCAGTGCGGAAGTCGCGCACGTCGAACAGGTACTCGCCGACCTCCGTTTCTATCTCCGGCCCTAGCTCGGGGGGGTATGTCCAGGGGCCCTTCCCGCCGCAGGCCAGAAAGCAGCTGACCATCCAGCCGTTGACGGGGCGGGGGGGATAAGTGGGCGGAACGCCCAAAACGACGCAGCGTTTTCCCGCCCGGCCGAGAATTTCCCAAACAGTATCTTCTTTGACCATTTCGGAGCTGACCAATCTGTACGCGTGGTAGGCATAGTCGACGCGGTTTTTAAAACCGTAAAAACCCAGTTGGCCCGGGTTCTTTCCTGTTGCCAGGGACATCCAGGCCGGGCAGGTAACGGGCGGGTCCGTGCTGCGCAGGCGGGCGTAGGTTCCGTTTTCCAGCAAGCGCCCGATGTTTGCTAACTGACCGCGCCATCGTTCAAACAGCAGGGCAGGGGGCGCGCCGTCCAAACCAATCAGCAATACTTTTTTCGTCATGAAGAACCCCCGTCGGAGAGGAAAGTTTAATTTGCCATTGATTACCATACTATGCCATCCGGGACTAAATTGTGTTTTCAAGGAAGGAAAAAGCTGTCTGATTAATCCAGCAAAAACGAGAATGACGTTTCTTAAAAGACACTTCTTTAAAATTTTATTCCTGCGTCCGTTGTTCCGGGGCGGCCGGTTTTTCTGCCTTTAACTGGATTTCACCGGGAGAATAGACTGGTTCTTCCCGGATCCTTTCGATGTTGATGAAGCCGCACTGCTGAAAAATTTCCTTTAAAGTTTTAAAGTCATAACAGGCGTAGTGAAAGTTGGTCGCGTAATCCTGGCCGGAAAAAAGCTTTAAGATCGCCCACCAAGAGGGAGTAACCGCGCCAAATTGCTCCCGGATATAAGCCTCGTCTAGGGGATGCTCGGGCGTGATCTGGCCATTTAAGTACCTTTCAACGATAAACTCCAGGTCCGGAGTGCGGAGAAAAATTTTTCCCCCCGGCAGGAGCACGCGGTAACATTCCTGTATCAACTGACGGATTTTCCGCCACGTGATGTGCTCGATGCAGTGGTTGGCCAGGATTTCCTCGACCGAACAGTCCGGCAGCGGCAACGGCTCCAACAGGTCGTGGACAATTTCCACGTGCGGAGAATCGGGCCGAATATCCAGGTGTACGTAGCCGGGTTGCGGAGCTCCGCCGCTGCCTAGTTCCAGCTTAATGGGAAAATCACCCTTCCACATTTTAAGAAACCTCCCTATCTCAATATTTTTCGTTCATACTTTTTAAAGCTTGTTATATCTGCCATTTTTAAAATTTATCTTGGGTGGTCTAACCCACCTGTTCGCCCCCTGCTTAACCTATCATGTCTCCCGGGGTCAAAAGCCCTTACATTCC